>CAZRCN010000079.1:0-11713 GCA_964598575.1 uncultured Victivallales bacterium
CTCCTGACGTCCGACGCCGGGTGGTAAGGAAGCGGCACGGTGTCGGGCGTCGCAAGTCGGGCGTCCTCGCTTAGTGCACGGCATTGATGGGGCGTGTGGCGCGGCAGTCGGGGTAGGCGGAGCAGCCCCAGAAATCACCACGGGCAGAGTGGCGGCGGCGCATGGGTTTGCCGCAATCCGGACACTCGGGTGCCTCTTCGGCTGTTGCTAGTACTTCGGTTCGCGCCTTGTGCATGCGCTCGCGAATGCCGCCTTCCTGCATGAAGGTTTTTCCCAGCGACTCCATCTGCCGATGCAGCAATCCGGTTGTGCGCTGGATCAGTACGATCAAGGCATTGGCCACCACCACGGGATCCTCGTTCTTCAGCCAGGGATCGAACTTGCGCCGCTGACTATGCAGATAGACCCAGTAATCATGGAGTACATCGTCGGTATACGCAAAGGAGGCCAGCTTTATGCCGGATAGTTTCATATGCTGGGGATCCTTGATGCTCCAGGGGATTTCTTCGCGTTCTGCCAGCCAGGTTTCCAGATCGTTCTGCAATTCCGCCAGGCTGGCCCGTGCCACATCCGTGAGCTTGATCTCGGTTTCCGTGGAAGTGCCTGCCCGCTCGGATCCCTCGGCAATATTGATCCGGCCTGACCGCGCCGCCCCGATCATCTGGCCCACCACTTTGCCAAGTGTGTCCTCTTGCCAGGGAATGAATCGCTTGCAAAACCCGATTGCCCCCAAATGCACGATCGTTGCAAAGTTAAACGAAAACAGTTTGCGATACCCACCACTGTGCTTGAATATGCCGGCCATGATTTTCCTCCTGTTTGCCGTTATTGCCGCGAGGACGCCGGACTCCTGACGCCCGACGCCCTCCCGTTTTCTTATCACACGGTGTCGGGCGTCGCAAGTCGGGCGTCCTCAAATGGTGCGACATTCCCGGATTGAACTTCTCACGCGAATGCCCGTACACTGCTCTTCCATGAATCAACCGACTACACTCTCAACTGCCCAGCGCACCTACGGTCAACGCCGTCTGCGCCGGTTCATGGCTCTCAACGCCATTCCGGTGTCGTGTCTGATGGAGAACGTGTTGATCCTATATGCCATTCGTAATGGGTTGAGCGATCCACTGGTGGCGCTGATGGCTTCGTTCGTGCATCTCTCAATGCCGTTCATGTTCTTCGGCAAGAATCTGGTGCGGCGGCTGGGGCTGGCAAAGACATGGGGCCTGTGCTGGGCTCTGCGGTACGGGTCGGTCGGGTTCATCATTCTGGCACCGTTTTTGCCGGACAATGGATGGCAGGTCGCCGCCCTCCTGCTGGCAGGAAACTTCGGTTTCGCCGCGGCTCGCAGCATGGGACTCATCGCATCGACGCCTCTGGTCGGAGAGGTCACGACCAACCGGGACCGCGGTCGTTTTATCTACGGGAATTTTCTGCGTTTCAATACGCTCTACATTCTTAGCATGGTCACCATTGTCATGCTCCTACGTCGCTGGGACAACGTCGCAACGTACCAGGGTATCATCGCGATGGGCTGCGTGGTGGGATTCATCGGCGCCTATATCCTGACCACGGTTCCCGAATCGAGCAGCCCCCGGGCCTCGGCCCATGTGCCCCTCGGCAGCACCATCCGCAAAGTACTGATCCACCCCCCCTATCGTCGTCTGCTGCTTGCCTGGTGTGCCGGTTTCATCAGCTTTGCCATGGTCATCCCCTTCTCCATCATGGCGCTCAAGGCAATCTACGGCATGTCGGATCATCAAGCCATGCTGTATTCTCTCCTGATTCCGGTCGGCGGGTTGCTGGCATCCTTTCTGAATGGAACGATAGCCGACCACGTGGGGCCCCGCCCACTGCTTATCCTTTATCTCGGCGGCTTCTTTGTCGTGACTCTCTTCTGGTCGCTGGCTCCTGCCGAACCGATCCCCCTGCTGCTGGGGGGCATGTTTTTCGTGGCCGGCTTTTGTAAGCTGGGCATTTTCGTGGGGTTGGGACACTACCTCCTGGCGCTCGTCGACGAACACGACCGGGTCGGTTCTGGCTTACTCGTCCGAACACTTTCCGGTGCCGCGGCCGGTATCGGTAGTGGTCTAATCGGCGCAAGTATCCTGAAGCTCCTCACCAGTCTGACCGAGTCGCCCCAGATGCTCTACCAGTGGTACTTCCGAATCGCCTTCCTCTCGCTCATTCCGATGATCGTAGCAATGTATGCGTTGCCACGTCTTGCGGAATGGCGCATCCGGGATATCCTGGGTCTCTTCTTTTCCCCGCGCGATCTGCGCGCCATGCTGGCTCTCAACCACGTCCCTGCAGATGCGGATGCATCAACCGATCTTGCCACGGTGCAAAAGCTCGGTTCCATCGCCTCCGAAGTATCCGAACACACGCTGGTGGAACACTTACAGTCGGCCCGCTTCCTGGTACGGGTGCGTGCCCTGCGTGCACTGGCCCAACAACGCACGCTCGGTGCCAAAGCCAGCCAGGCCCTGTTGAGCGAATGCCGCGAAGGCGCGTTTACCACGGCTTGGGTCGCCGCCGAGATTCTCGGCGATCATCGCATCGTGGATGCCATTCCGGTGCTGCGATCGGCCCTACGGTCGGACGACGTCTTTCTCGCGGGTAAGGCCATGCAGGCCCTCGCCAAGCTCGGCGACGAGGAGTCGTTCGGGAGCATCATCAACATGTTTTCATGTACACAGAACCCCCGCATGCTCATTGAAGGTGCACATGCGATTGCGTTGCTGAAGAATGATGCCCATGCACCAACACTGCTGGATAAGGCCTGTGCCCCCGGACTGCCGGAGTCGGTGCGGGACGAGGTTTTCTGCGTGGCAGGCGATCTCGTCTATGAGGGCGAAACCGTGTACCGCCTTCTCAAGGCGCTTCATGATAGCGTACAGACATTCATTTCAGGCATCCGCGAGGCGATCCCATCCATCGAGGCGACGCCGAATTGGCAGGCCGCCTTCATCGGGGATACGCGCGACAAGCGTTTTGCGGCCATGGATGCAATCGTGGAGATGCGGTCGAGCCATCGTCAAGCCATATACTTGCAGGCATGGCGCGACTGGGCAAACGCATGCGACGAGCTGACATGTATGAAACTTTTTATGTGCCTTACTGTTATTCTTCACGCGGATGGCCATAACGAAAGATTCCGGATTTTGCCGTCACAGGAGGTATGAAACAAACGGTTCCGCTGCCGCCGATGCAGGGGAGGTGTGCCACGGCTGGGGTCATGCAAGGGGTTGGGGGCTGATCTGGCGGGCAAGTTCCTGGACGCGTGCGGGGGCTACCATACCGGGGTTGGTGGTTTCGGCATTGGCGCAGCCGCACGCGAGGCCGAAAGCAAAAGCCTGTTCGATGGGCCGGTTATCGAGCAGCCCGAGGGCAATACCGGCATTGACCGAGTCCCCACTACCGAGGGCGCTGGCAACCGGCACGCGCGGCAGCGGGTACTGCCAGCAGGCATCTGGCGTGAACAGCCAGGCCGGATCCGGCCCGAGGGTTATGCCCACGGCAGCGGCTCCTTGCAGCAGAAGTTGCCGGGCAGCCGCCCGCAAGGCACCTTGATCGGTCGTTTTAGCCATCCCGACGCTGCGACACAGTTCGGCCGCATTGATCTTCACCAGCCGGGGCTGCGCGGGGAGTGCCTCCAGCAGGGCGGGACCGGATGTATCAAGAATCACACGTTGCCCAAATCCAGAAATCACCTCGGCATAAAACGAAGTGGGCGTGTGGGGCGGCATGGTACCGGAACACACGGATAGGGCATCGGGATGGCTGGTGAGAAGCTGTCGTGCGCGCTGCACAAGCTTCAGCCACTCTGCGGACGGCAAATCGGGCCCCTCTTCTATAAGCTCCGTAAAGGTGCCACCATCGGTCGGCACGACCGTTTGGCACACCCGTAGTGGTAAAGCCGTCTGGACCCAATCCTGGACCGGGAGGCCTTCCGCCCGCAACAAGGCAAAAAACCTGTCGCCGGCGTTGTCCCCGGCAAAACCCGTCAGCCGGCACAAGCCGCCCATACGCTGCACGACGCGCGCGGTATTGACGGCTTTGCCTGCCACACTCACACAGACATCCTGCAGCCGGTTTACTTCCCCCGGGCGGAAGACCGGGATCTTCATGGTCCTTTGCAAGGCGGGATAGGCTCCGATGCATACGACGTTGGATTTCATGTCTCTATAGAACGGTACATTCGCCTCCTGTGCAATCTGATTCTTACCGCATCCAGTGCATTGCAATTCTGTCGGGAATCCCCTAGTCTTCCCACTATGGAATCAAAAACAACGAACAGTATCCCGGTGCCACTGAAATGGGTTGGCCCGATGCGGATTATCTATCAGGGGGTGCAGGAGGCATGCCGTATTCCGCTTGCCACGTATGAATCCCCGCTCTGGCCCAGCACGGCCCGTGGGGCACGCGTTTCCATGCAAACGGATGGCATCAGCCTATCCGTCCTGCCGCCTTCGATCATGACGCGCTCGATCCTACTGGAAGCCCCTTCGGCGGCAGAGGCAGTTTTGGCCCTCGAGGCAATCCGCTCGGACCGCTCGCTCCTGGAGCAAGCCGTGGCTCAAACCACCCGCCACGGGCGCTTCTGTGATGTGCATGGGGAAATCGTCGGGCGCCTGCTCTTTCTGCGCATTGAGATACAAACCGGCGATGCCGCGGGCCACAATATGGTCACGGCAGCGGCCGAAGCCGTTCTGACGGCTCTACTAGCCCGCTACCCGAACCTCAGCTACGGATCCCTTTCGGGCAATGCCTGCACGGACAAGAAGGTCAGTGCCGTTAATGGCATCCGGGGGCGCGGGCATCATGTGGTGGCGGAGCTACGGGTGCCGGGTGCCCTCTGCCGCAAGATGCTGCGTACGGACCCTGCTACCCTGGCCAGCCTCAACCAGAACAAGAACTGGATCGGCTCCACGCTGGCGGGCTCGCTCCGCTCAGCCAATGCGCATATTGCCAATATCCTGCTGGCCACCTATCTGGCAACCGGCCAGGATGCCGCTAATATCATCGAGGGCTCCCAAGCCTTTACGCTAGCTGAAGCCATCGGTGAGGACTTGCTCTTTTCGGTTACCCTGCCCAACCTCATCGTCGGGACCGTCGGCAACGGCAAGGATCTGCCGTTTGTCGAGGAGACCCTTCAGGAGCTGGGCTGCCGGGCAGAGCGTCCGACAGGCCAGAATGCGCAGCGGCTGGCGGCCCTGATTGCGGGGGCGGTCCTGTGCGGCGAGCTCTCCCTGCTGGCTGCCCTTACCAATCCGGGCGAGCTGATGCGCGCCCACAAGAAGCTTGAGCGGGGGCAGGCATGAGCCCGACCACCCAGCTGCGCAAGGCAGATCACATCCACATTGCCCGACATGCGCCCGATGCCGATCGCCGCAAGTACTACTTCGATGCGATCCGCCTGACGCACCGTGCCTTGCCGGAATTGAATTATGATGAGATCGACTGCAGCACCTCGTTTCTGGGAAAAACGCTCTCTCTGCCGCTGATCCTCTCGTGCATGACCGGCGGCTCGTTGCAGGACATCGTCACGATCAATCGTAATCTTGCCCTTGCGGCCCAGATGCAGGGGGTGGCGATGGGAACAGGTTCGATGCGCATCCTACTCGAGGACGAACAGGCGCTGCCTTCCTTCGATTTACGCGCCCTGCTGCCCGATTGTCCCTTCCTGGGCAATATCGGTATCGCGCAGCTACGTCAGGATGCCGACATCGAGAAGCTATTGCGGATGGTAGAGCGTCTGAAGCTGGATGGGCTGTACATTCATCTGAATCCTCTGCAGGAAGCGGTTCAACCTGAAGGGGAAACCCATTTCCACGGACTGGCGGACCGTATCCGGAAGGTGTGCAGGCAGTCACCGGTGCCGGTTCTTGCCAAGGAAGTTGGATCGGGCATAAGCCCGGAAGATGCCCGCATCCTGATCGAGGCGGGGATACAAGGCATCGACATGGCCGGTGCCGGGGGTACGTCCTGGAGCCGGATTGAATACGAGCGCGATACCGATGTTTCCAATCCGGGCGAGATTTTTGCAGACTGGGGTATTCCCACGCCAGACGCCCTGCGGTTGCTGCATCCGTTCCGTAGCCGTGTTCTCCTGATTGCATCCGGTGGCGTCCGAACCGGCATCGACATGGTCAAGGCACTGGTGCTGGGGGCTTCCCTATGCGGGGTTGCCCGGCCCTTCCTTGAACCGGCAACGGTGTCGGCAGATGCCGTAGCCACGCACATCGCGCGTTTGCATCGCGAATGCCAAACAGCCATGTTCCTGCTGGGCACGCCCAACCTGGATGCCCTGATAGACAATCCATCGCTCCTACACCAACCACCTAGCAACGTTTGAGGTCTTGTATGTCCACACCGGGAATTGAACGAATCAGCTTCTATACGCCGCGCTACTGCCTGGATCTCAAGGATCTGGCCGAGGCACGCGGTGCCGAATACGACAAGTACCGGATCGGGATCGGGCAGGAGATCATGGCGGTTGCACCGCCGGATGAGGATATCGTGACCATGGCGGCTTCGGCAGCCTATCCGTTGCGGGAGGCGCTCGATGATGTATCCATGATTCTCTTTGCCACCGAGAGCAGCATAGATCAGTCCAAGGCGGCGGGGCTGTTTGTGCATGGGCTACTGGGGCTGCCAGCACGTTGCCGGGTCGTGGAAATGAAGCAAGCCTGCTACAGCGCAACGCTGGCCTTGCGTCTGGCCGTCCAGAGCGTAGCAACCAACCCCGGCAGCAAGGTGCTGGTGCTGACGTCTGACATTGCGCGCTACGAGCTGGGCAGCCCGGCCGAACCGACCCAGGGGGCCGGTGCGGTTGCCATGCTGATATCCGATCATCCCCGGATTCTGACATTAGACCCCGAAGCCGGCATTCACAGTGAAGATGTGATGGACTTCTGGCGTCCGAACTATCGCGATGAAGCCGTAGTCGAGGGCAAGGCGTCAACCCGCATCTATCTGCATACCCTCAAGCACGCCTGGACCCACTATGCCGAACAAACGGGGCGGTTACCCGACGATTTCGATTATTGCTGCTACCATTCCCCTTTCACGAGCATGGCCCGCAAAGCCCATCAGACCCTCCACAAGCTGCAACGGACGCAGGGCAAGCCCCAGCAGAACAGGACATTTGAAGAACAAGTTGCTCCCTCCCTGCAATACAATCGCATGACGGGCAATACCTATAGCGCTTCCCTGTATGAATGCTTGGCCTGCCTGCTGGATCGGGCCGAAGCCCCGCTGGACGACGCGGCGCTATCGTTCTTCTCGTATGGCTCCGGCTGTACGGGCGAGTTTTTCAGTGGTCGCATTCTCCCCGGGTATCAGGACAATCTGCTGACCCATCGCCATGATGCCCTACTCAAGCATCGCAATCACCTGACTGTTCGGCAGTACGAGGACATCTTCAACCTGGCGGTACCGCGTGATGGTTGGGACTACACGTTCGGGCAGTACGAAACCGGGCCCTTCCGGTTTGCCGGCATCAGTGGCCACAAACGCCACTACGAAGCCGTTTCCTGAGGCGTAAGGCTCGCCCGCTGCCGCAGCACCTCATAGAGCGCCATGGCACCAGCGACCGAGGCATTGAAAGAGCTCACCCGTCCCTGCATGGGTAGCCGAACCACATAGTCGCATGTTTCCCGCGTTAAACGCCGCATGCCGCGTCCCTCGCTCCCGATCACGAGTCCGAGGGGACCCGTCAAGTCTTGCTCACAGATCTCAATGGCATCCTCGCCGGCATCCAGTCCGGCAAACCATACACCGCGATCCTTGAGCAGGCGCATGCAGCGCACAATATTCGGCACCTGCGCAACCGGAATATGCTCCGCGGCCCCGGCCGATGCACGCACAACCGCAGGCGTAATGCCAACTGCCCGGTGCTCCGGAATCACCACACCACAGACGCCGCAACCCTCGGCCGTCCGCAACAGCGACCCCACATTCTGCGGATCCTGCAAATGATCCAGAAACAAGAAGAGCGCATCCTTGCGGCTGTCCGCATCGCTCAGGCATTTTTTATAGGACACATAGCGGAAGGGACTGACAGCGGCGGCGACGCCCTGGTGATGTCCGCCATGGGTGATGGCATCCAGCTTATCGGCATCCGTGTAGCGCACCGTGATCTGCTTCTCTTTCAGTAGGGCCAGTACCTCGCGCTGGTCATCGCGATCTGCCGTCGTGCGGGTCAGGTAGAAGGTTTCCACCCGGCGACGGCCCGCCCGCAGCATCTCGCGTACCGGTTGCCGTCCGAACAGGATTTCCGTTCCACTGGCCGTCTGCCGCGCACTACTCCGCGGGGCACCACTTGCCCGCCCATGCTTTTTGTTTCGATGTTTTGCCATAGTTATATCCGTTGTGGTAGGGAACCGCCACCAAGTACCTGTTGTGCCTGCAACCATCCGAGCGTGGCAGCCACCGCCGTATCGGTCCGCAAGATGCGCGGACCCAGCGACACACATGTAAACCCATGAGCCCCAAGTAACGCAACCTCATAATCCGTCCAGCCACCCTCGGGGCCAATGGCCGCAAGTAGCGGGTACTTGTACGGGGCCGTTGCGGCGGGGGCGGTGCCAGCCGGATGCAGCAGCAAACGCGTCTCCTCCTGGCGCAAGGGCAGCGCATCCTCCACAAAGGGCTTCAAGCGGCGGACAACACGAATGGCCGGCAGGCGGGTTTCGCCGCTCTGCTCGAGCCCTTCGAGCAACAAGGTTGTATACTGGTCTGGGTTCAGCCAGTGCGTATCAAAGTAGGGACGTTCCACCTTGGCGGCATTTGACAAAAACACCTCTTCCACCCCGAAGGCTGCCAGCACGGGGAACAGGCGGCGCAACACCTTGGGGCGCGGCAAGGCCAGGAGCAGTCGGATGCCGGACGGTGGCAGCGGTGGCACATCAAACGTGCAGGACAAGACCATCCGGCCGGGGCTGGCCTCGCAGATACGTGCGCGCCCCCTTGCGCCACCGAGCAGGCCCACGCGCACATGCTCGCCAACCGGCATTTGCAACACATCGGCCACATGGGTTGCTCTTCGGCCCGTGAGTACCACTTGCCCCCCGTCTGTCACCTCTTCCGGACGTACCAGCACCTGATTCACTGCCGCCTGCTTGGTATAATGGCGGAAGGCAGATCCGTGGGCAAGGACGTCAGCACGGTACGGCCGTTGGGGGTAACGAGGACATCATCCTCCAGTCGTATGCCCCCCTTGCCATCGAGGTACATACCGGGTTCGATCGTAATAACCATGTTGGGTTCCAGATAAGTGGATGCGGAAGAGGCAGCCTGCGAACCGCCAGATCCGATGCCCGGCGGCTCATGGACCTCCAGCCCCAACCCATGGCCGAGCCCGTGACGAATGGCATCCCCGTACCCGGCATCCCGGACCACATTCCAGCCGGCATCACTGACATCGCTACAACGAACCCCGGCGCGCACGGCTTGTTTACCCGCTGCATTCGCCTTGCGCACGATCTCGTATAACGTCCGCATACGGGCAGAGGGTTCGCCCATAAACACGACCCTGGTAATATCGCACCGGTAGCCATTCTTCTCGGCGCCCCAGTCGAAAAGCAGCGGCTCTCCCTGGCGGGGCTTGCGGGTACCGGCAAAGTGGTGACAGCTTGCGCTGTTGGGGCCGGAAGCCACGATGATGCCATTAAACGGGAAGGCCTGCCGATCAGCCCCCAACTGGCAGAGCCGGTATTCCAGCTCTGCGGCAATTTGGCGTTCGGTCTGTCCCATAAGGTAGGCCGCACCTTGTCCCACAAGTGCCCGGAAGGCTTCCTCCGCAATCCGTACACACTGCCGGATTTGCCGGATTTCCCGTGCATCCTTGATACTGCGCAGATGGGTCACCGCTTCGCCGATATCAACGAGCTTGCGTTTGCCCATAGCTGCTTCGAGCTGCCTGAATTGTGCTTGCACCAGCTTATTCCCCTGGTAGCCGAGTCCCCGGCGGTAGCGGCAGCTGCGCAACAAGCGGGACGATTCCTCAAAAACCTGCTTCCCGACAAGCACCTGGCACCCCGGCGCTTCTTGTGGTACACGCGCTGCAAACATCTTGGACGTGAAGGCCGTTGCCATATCCGGTCCCAGCAGCAACGCCGATACCCCTTCGGTAGCACCGGACAGATAGCGGATATCAACAGCATTCGTAATGATGACAGCCCCAAGCTTATGTTCTTTCGTAATCCGCTGCAGCAGCGCAGCTCGGCGCGCAGCATGCGTTGTAACCAGCTTTTCGCGATGTTTCATATATTGCCTCCTCGTAAACCATTCGCTGCGTTCTTACACATCCGCGCGGCTATCGTCGAGAACTTCCTGTCCGCAGGGGGGGTTTCGGGGATTGCCGCCGGAGCTGCAACGGCCTATAGTGCGGGGCATGGACAATCATCGTGTATGGAGTTATCGGGCGGGGGACCCGCTTCCCGGCAAGCGCTACGTGCTGTACTGGATGCAGCAGGCACAGCGAACCACCTGCAATCTGGCACTGGATTGGGCCTGCCGGGCGGCACATAGCTGCGATCTCCCCCTGCTGGTGGCTTTTGTGCTAACCGACAAGTACCCCGGCGCCAATGCCCGGCATTATGCCTTCATGCTGGAAGGCTTGGCCGACGTGCAACAGGCCCTGCAGAAACGCAAGATCGGGTTTACGTTCCAGCTCGGCAACCCGCCGGAGGTGATAGCCAGGCTGGCCCGGGATGCAGCCATTGTCGTGGGCGACATGGGCTACCTTCGCATCCAGCGCGCCTGGCGCAAGCAGCTAGCCCAACAGGTCGACTGCCCCTTTAGCGCCATCGAAACCGATGTCGTCGTGCCCATCAGGCGCGTGAGCGACAAGGAGGAGTATGCTGCACGGACGATCCGGCCCAAGATCCACAAGCTGCTGCCCTACTTTCTGGTGCCACCCCCCGCCAGCACCCCCACTCCGCGGCCCTTGACCGATTCACCGGCCTCCGACTGCCTGCCGCAAGATGCCTTGTCGCACTGCAAGGTCGATCGGAGCATTGCGCCCTCCACCTACTTCCAGGGCGGCCAGGAACAAGCCCGCAAGAGATTGCAGCAATTCTTGCGCAACCACCTGCCGCAGTATCACGAAAAGCGTAACGATCCCTCTCTGGGTATTTGTTCCCACATGAGCCCCTACCTGCATTTCGGACAGATTGCCCCGCTCGACATTGCCATGCAAGTTGGCTCCGCCGCGGTACCCCCCGAAGCCACTGCAGCGTATCTGGAGGAACTGATCGTGCGGCGCGAGCTAAGCATGAACTTTGTCTACTACAACACCGGCTATGATCAGTTCGAAAAAGCCCTACCCGCATGGGCACAGAAGACCCTTGCCAAGCATGGCTCCGATAAGCGACCGGTTCGCTACACGGTCGATGCACTCGAAGCAGCCCAGACCGATGACCCCTACTGGAATGCCGCCCAGCGGGAAATGGTTCGTACGGGCAAGATGCACAACTACATGCGGATGTACTGGGGCAAGAAAGTCCTGGAGTGGATGGATACCCCCGAAGAGGCCTTCGAGACGCTGATCCTGCTCAATGACCGCTACGAGCTCGATGGGCGCGATGCCAACAGCTATACGGGCGTAGCCTGGTGCTTCGGCAAGCATGACCGCCCCTGGACCGAACGCAACATCTTCGGGACCGTGCGGTACATGGCCGCATCCGGCCTGGAACGCAAATTTGCCATC
>CAZRCN010000080.1:0-11678 GCA_964598575.1 uncultured Victivallales bacterium
GCATAACCAGGGAGCCTGACTGGTTTTCTGACCCACAGATTCTGCGGAGGAGCCCAAATTTTTGCCCCGCATGTTGCCCCCCACCATTTGTAGCGTCGCTAAGGATGCAGGTTGCCCGCCGGATACAACGGCCATTCAGGGCGATAGGGCAGCCAGGGCGGCGCGCAACATGCGGTAGTCCTGCAAGCTATCATAGGGCATCAATCCCGCCAGCGCACTGGCACGTACTCGAATCCCTGTTTCCTCGAAGATCGAAGCCGGATTCAAGCCCCCGATCACAATCATGCCGGCGCGTCCGGTCGAAACCGGTATGCCATGCAGGGGCCGACTCCGACGCGCAATCTCAAAAATGCCACCGAGTCCGATCCGATCCAGCTTGCGTCCCAGCTCCAGTGCCTTCGGGCGGCTGTCGCCCGGAATCTCCCGAAAGCTGGCCCCGATCGCGCCCGTACCGGTCGTGATTGCACCAATATAGTTTGTCATGCCGCTACGAATAAAGACTTCGAGCGGATCCACCGTCGTCCCATCGTACTGGATAATGTGCGAAAACCCGCGCGCCTTGCCATCCACAATTTCCAGAATACCACCAAACCGGGCATGAGATGGAATGCCATGCTTCAGCAAAACGCCATTCAAGGTAACACTGCAAACCGTTGCCAGTCCCACATGCCCCTCCGGCACCACGGTCTGCCCACAGGCCTCTCCCGGCGGGATTAGTGCCGCCAGTGTTCCCATGGCATACCCGTATTTGAACACCTGCTCAATCCGGCTCATGCACGCACGCAGATCGTCATGTCGCACAAAAATGGTATTCACAACAACCGTTCCCTGGCAGGTGTCCGGGTCAAAAGACATGGCATACGTCATCTGGTCGATACGGGCCGACAAAAAACCCGTCTTATCGAGCGAGATGCGGCTTTCAGCTCTGGCGCGGCCCTTCGGGGTCATCAAGCGGCCCCGCCGACCGACATTCGTCGTCAACCCCTCCCGATCCATTTGCTGGAGATAATGGCGAATCGTCCGGTCACTGATACGGTTGCCCTCATCCTGCAGCAAATCCGCAATCGCCGTACTATTCATCGGCTCCGGCTGCCCCTGCAGAATCTCCAGGATATCCACAATATGTTGGTCTGCCTTTTCCATGCCTCGACCTCACCTATCCCTTCGCGGCAAACGGTAAATCATTGCACCCCGTCCCGCGGCAGGGTAGCATGCCCACCTTATATACCGCATACAAATCTCGTGCTATCGTAAAGATGTACCACCATGGGCGCAAGTACACAAACCGCAACTCGCAGGAAAACAGACGGCATGAATAACACCATGATGAAAATCTGCCTGGCAGCATGCCTGGCATGCTGCGGGCTATCAACCGCCGCAAGCGAGCCCGTCCCTGCACGCATTCTATCCATGGCTCCCAGCACAACCGAGATCCTTTTTGCCTTGGGGCTCGGGGACCGCGTCGTCGGGATCACCCGGTTCTGTGACTTTCCTCCCGAAGCACAGTCACTCCCCCGCGTGGGCGGATACATGGACCCTAACTACGAACAAATCGTTCGCTTGCAACCCGATCTTGCCATTCTTCTGGATACCCACAAGGACGTTGACCGGCAACTGAACCGGTTCGGACTCCATACCCTGCTGATCCCATTTGCCACCATCGCAGATATTCACGCCAGCATAGACATGATCGGAAATGCCTGCGGGGCTGCTCCCGCAGCAAAGAAGATGCTGAGCTCGCTCCAACAACGCCAGAAGCAAGTGCAACGCGCGACCGCCAAACGCCAGCCGGAAAAGAAGCCCCGCGTCCTGATTTGCATCGGGCGCGATCACGCCAAGGGGTCCCTGGCCGGTCTCTATATCGCCGGACGCAACAGCTTTTACGATGAGCTGCTGGAATGGGCGGGCGCGGTGAATGCCTATACCGACACCCGTACCCCCTATCCACAAATCTCGGTCGAGGGGCTTCTCCACCTCAACCCGGATATCATCCTGGATCTCATCCAAACCGTACCAGAACACCGCTCATTGGCAGATATTCGGTCCGACTGGGCATCGCTTGCATCCATCCGTGCCGTGCAGCAGGGGCAGGTCCACATCATAACGGGCGATGACGCGCTCCGCCCCGGCCCCCGCTATATACGGTTTCTTGAACAACTTGCCGATCTGCTCGAAGCCTACGCGGGAGCGGATGCCGATGAGTGAGCCAGCCCTGTCCATTCAGCATCTTTCCCTGACCATCCGCCGTCAGCCTATCCTCCGGGACGTGTCCCTCGACATCCAGCCCGGTGAGACGTGGTCGATCATCGGTGCCAATGGGGCGGGGAAAACCACCCTGCTCAAGTGCCTCATGCGCATGCACCACGACTGGCGGGGCACCATCAAGCTGCACGGACGCCCCTTGCATGCCTATACCCAGCGCCAACTGGCACAACATGTCGCGTATGTTCCCCAACCCGGCAACGAGCACTTCTCGCCCTTCAAGGTCCACGAGCTCGTGCGCATGGGGCGCTATGCCTTTGCCGGCCCCTTCGGGACTGCCCATGCCGGCGATGCCAACGCCATCGAACAAGCCCTCGAACAAACCCATATGCAGGATTTTGCCCATCGCACCATCGGAACCCTCAGCGGTGGCGAGCGCCAGAAGGTGTTTCTTGCTGCAGCGCTGGCACAGAGTCAGGATATCCTCTTGCTGGATGAGCCCACCGCCTTTCTTGACTACCGTCACCAAGCCGATGTTGCCCACATCCTGTCCCGCATCAACCAGGCATTCGGCACAACCGTAATCCGTGTCACCCACGACGTGAATGCCGCAATGGTAGCGGGCGGTCGGGTGCTGGCGCTGCGCTGCGGCGGTACCGTATGGCAAGGCCCCGCGGCCGAGCTGGGCGACACCCGGGTTCTTACCGATATCTTCGGGGCGCGCTTCCGGCTCCTGCACGACCCGGTATCCGGCCTGCAACTCGTGGCACCCCAGGAGGCAAACCCATGAAAAAAACCTGGATCCTGCTGCCTATTTTGCTGGTCTCCCTGGGAACGCTGCTGATTGCCCCGTTCTGGGGGATGGAATGGATTTCGCCCCGCACCCTGTTCCACCCGCAACCGGGTGACCCCGCAAGCATGATCTTCTGGCAAATTCGTTTGCCGCGCGTTCTCCTAGGCTGGGTTGCCGGCGCTGGCCTGGCCGCTGGCGGCATGGTATTCCAAGCCCTCTTCCGCAATGCCCTGGCAACACCATTTACCCTCGGGGTCTCCAGCGGTGCCTCCCTTGGCGCAGCAGTTGGCATTCGGATCGGTACCACCCTCCTCGCTGGATTGCCCGCCATGACCGCCGGATCCATGACCGGAGCCGTGCTGGCCATTGCCGTTGTCTACGGCTTGACCCGTATCCGCCGCGATTGCAGTACCGCCTCTATGCTCCTTGCCGGGGTCGCCGTCAACTTCTTCTTTTCCAGCCTGATTCTCCTGCTCCAGTATACATCAGACTTCCATGATACCTTTCGCTTACTCCGCTGGTTGATGGGCGGGCTGCATCTGGCAACCTTCGGGTCCGTTCTGCAAGTGTTGGCTTTTGTCATACCCGGATCGGTCGTGATCGCCGCCTGTAGTGGCGAACTGAATCTGCTTACTATCGGCGAGGAGCTAGCCTTGAGCCGCGGCGTGTCGGTCGCACGCACCAAGCTGCTTCTGTTTGTTACCGTATCCATTATGGTCGGGGCCATCGTGTCGGTGTGCGGCCCCATTGGATTTGTCGGCCTGATGTGCCCGCACATCTGCCGGATGCTCGTAGGCCCGGATCATCGCACCCTCTTGCCCGCCTCCATCCTCTTCGGCGGGGGATTCCTCGTCCTATGCGATACTGTTGCCCGGACCATCTTTGCCCCCACCGAGCTGCCTGTCGGCATCTGCACCAGCTTCCTGGGCGGACCCTTCTTCCTGTGGCTGCTGCTACGCCCGCACGCAGATGAACAGTAAGGACAGCACCCGCCCGTAGCCATGGCCGCCAGGTCGTGAAGGGGGAATCGAGAGTATTGGGGTGCGCACCCACGCGCTGGCGCGCGCGGCTACGAACGTTTCCATGCAGATATCTGCAAGTCTTTATGCGCTAGGTGGTGCTTCCACATCCGGTGCAGGCGGAACCGTCTCGTCCCCATCACCCGCATCTAGCTCCTCCGCAACGCTGCTGCCATCATCCTCCGGCAAGAACGGCGAAGCCGAAACCAGCTTATCGTCTTCGTCCATATTGATCAGGCGTACACCCTGGGTATTGCGACCGATCACCCGGAAATCGGAAATCTGCATGCGCATCATCTTGCCCTTGGCCGTCACCAGCATCAGGGCTTCCTCTTCGCGCACGGCATGCCCCTCGACAACATCCCCGTTGCGGTCCGACGTCCGAATTGCAATAATCCCGGTGCCACCACGTTTTTGCGGACGGTACTGGTCAAAATCCGTTTTCTTGCCAAAACCGTTTTCGGTGCAGACCATATAGGAAGCTTCCGCGTTTACCACTGCCATGCTCTGGACGCAATCCGCGTCGCGCAGCCGAATACCGCGAACGCCCCGGGTCGCACGACCCTGACTGCGAAGCTGTGCCTCGCCGAATCGGATACTCATGCCCTTGCGCGTCAGGAGCAGAAGCTCATCATCCGCCTCGACCTGCTTCACCTCGATCAGCCGATCACCCTCGTCCACGCGAATCGCGATAATACCATCCTTGCGAACATTGCGGAACTGACTCAACTGGGTCTTCTTTACCACGCCGCAATGTGTCGCCATAACCAGGCAGGTTTCATCCTCCAACCCCCGTACGCGAATCATCGCGGCAATCCGCTCATCCTCACGCAGATTGAGCATATTTACAATCGCCTTACCACGGGCCGTCCGTCCCGCTTCCGGCACCCGGTAGACCTTCTCAATATAGACCCGTCCATCCGGCGTAAAGAACATGATGCTGTCATGCGTCGTCGCCGTAAACAGATGCTCCACAAAATCATCGTCCTTGGTCTGCATGCCGGCTACACCCTTGCCGCCACGACGCTGCGCACGGTAGGTATCCAGCGGTACACGCTTAATATAGCCACCATGCGAGATCGTGATAATACAGGGCTCATCGGCAATCAGATCCTCGATGTCCATATCATCGGCTGCCCCGGTAATCTCCGTCCGGCGTGGATCCGCATAGCGCGCCTTCATGTCCGCCAGCTCTTCCTTGATCACACCAAAAATCAGTTGCCGATCCGCAAGCAGCGAACGCAGGTACGCAATACGCTCCATAATCGTGGCATATTCCTGCTCAACCTTGTCCCGCTCCAGACCCGTCAATTGGTAAAGACGCATGTCCAGAATCGCCCGGGCCTGCAGCTCGCTCAGCCCGAACCGCGACATCAAGGTCTTGCGGGCATCATCCCGGTCGGAGGCCTGCCGGATCGTGCGCACGACCTCGTCCAGATGATCCATCGCAATGCGCAGGCCCTCCAGGATATGTGCCCGCGCCTCAGCCTTGTTCAGCTCATAGCGTGTGCGACGGGTTACCACATCAAATCGATGGTCAATGAAACAGCGCAGAATCTCAGGTAATGTCATCACCTTCGGCCGGCCACCATCGATTGCCAGCAAAATCGCGCCAAACGTCGTCTGCAGTTGCGTGTGCTTAAACAGGTTGTTCAGAATAACATCCGCGATCGCCGCCTTTTTCAGCTCGATGACGATCCGCACCGGCTCCTTGCTGTTGGACTCATCCCGCAGATCCGAAATACCCTCAATCACCTTGTTCTGGACCAGCGCGGCTATATTCTCGATCAGCTTGGCCTTGTTTACGTTGTACGGCAGCTCATAGATCAGAATGCGTTCCCGGTCATTGCGCATCTCCTCAATACGCGCCTTGCCGCGAATGCGGATCAGTCCCCGCCCTGTCTGGTACATTTGCAAAATCGGTGCCAGACCGCAAACGGTGCCCGCAGTCGGAAAATCCGGTCCCTGGATGAATTGCATCAGATCCTCGGCCGTACTATCGGGATGATCGATCAGATGCAGGATGCCATCCACCAGTTCGCCGAGATTATGCGGCGGAATGTTGGTTGCCATACCAACGGCAATACCGGTTGAACCGTTAAGCAGCAGATTCGGCAACTTGGCCGGCAGCACCAGCGGCTGCGTCAAGGATTCATCGTAGTTCGGCCCGAACTCAACCGTATCCTTGTCAATATCCTCAAGCAACTCCTCGGCGTGCCGATGCATCCGCACTTCCGTATACCGCATGGCGGCTGCCGCATCGCCATCGCGTGAGCCGAAGTTGCCTTGCCCCTGCACCAGCTGGGCGCGCATGGCCCATTCCTGCGCCATACGCACCATCGTGTCATAGACCGCCGTATCCCCATGCGGGTGATACTTACCAATGACATCACCAACCACACGCGCCGATTTCTTGAACGGTCGGTTATGCGTGTTGCTCAGCTCCCGCATCGCATACAGGACGCGCCGATGCACCGGCTTTAGCCCGTCACGGGCATCCGGCAACGCACGCCCCACGATGACACTCATCGAATAATCAATATACGAAGAACTCATCTCATCTTCGATGAGAATCGACCGAACCGCTTGTTGATCCACTGTTTCCATAATCTAAATATCCAAATTGCGGACGTTCAACGCGTTTTTCTCAATAAATTCGCGTCTTGGTTCCACCTCGTCCCCCATCAGGACCGTAAACATCTCATCCGCCTTCACGGCATTCTCCTGCGCCACCAGCAGCAACTTGCGGCCAGCCGGATCCATTGTGGTTTGATAGAGCTGATCCGGATTCATTTCACCCAGGCCTTTGTACCGCTGAATCGAAAGCCCCTTGCGACCGATCTCGCAAACCGCCGTCAGCAGATCCGGCAGCGAATGCACCGGCGTTTCCTCAGCCGGGTCATCAGCATCCGCACCAACCAGCACATGGCCAATCGGCTCATCCTGCTGCACGTATTGCCGGCCGGCAAAGCCCACCTCTTCCAGCGAACGCAGCAAGCCCTCGATCCGGGTCGAAGCAAACAGCTCCACATACTCGAATCCTTCAGATCCCGCGCCGCCCTGTCCTCCCTCCTGGGTTTCCAGTGCCACCGTATGCCCGCTTTGCTGCTCTGCTTCCTCGCGCAGACGCTTCAACTCGCTATCATCATACACAAACTGTTCCCGGGCCTGGGCTCCTGTGCCTACATACACCCGGTACCGCGGCAACTGCCCGGTTTCTGCCCGCACCATCGACAAATAAGCGCCCAATTCGATGCCTTTGCGGGTCAGCGACTTGGAACTCTGCTCCAGGCGCGTCAACACATCCAGCAGCCGGCCCAGCTCCTCATCCGCGAGCAGGCGACCATCCACCGTGCGGAAGCGAACCTCACCCGCCCCCATTGCCAGCAAACGCTGCGCCAGCGCCTCATCCGAATCCAGGTACTCCTCGTGCTTCTTGCGCGAAATCTTGTAGAGCGGCGGTTGCGCCAGATACACATACCCGCGCTCAATCAACTCCGGCATCTGGCGATAGAAAAACGTCAAGAGCAGGGTCCGGATATGTGCACCATCCACATCTGCATCGGTCATGATGATGATCTTATGATACCGGACCTTGTCGATATTGAAATCGTCCGCACCGATCCCCGCCCCTACCGCGGTAATCAACGTCCGGATCTCCCGATTATTCAGGATCTTGTCCAGCCGCGCCTTCTCCACATTCAGAACCTTGCCGCGCAAGGGCAGAATCGCCTGGAATTCCCGGTTACGGCCTTGTTTGGCCGAACCGCCGGCACTGTCACCCTCGACAATGTAGAGCTCGCACAACGCGGGATCCCGCTCGGAACAATCTGCCAGCTTACCCGGCAACGCCGCACTATCCAATGCACCCTTCCGGCGCGTCAAATCCCGCGCCTTACGGGCTGCCGCCCGGGCACGCGCCGCCAATGTCGCCTTTTCGATAATCTTACGGGCAAACGGTGGATGCTCCTCCAGATAGTAACCGAGCTCCTCATTGACGATTGCCTCGACAATCCCCTGCACTTCCCCATTGCCCAGCTTCGTTTTTGTCTGGCCCTCAAACTGCGGCCCCGGAACCTTGACACTGACAATCGCCGTCAGCCCTTCCCGGATATCCTCCCCGCTCATGCTTTCGCCATCCTTGATCAGCTTGTTGCTGCGGCCGTACTGGTTAATCGTACGCGTCAGCGCCGACCGGAATCCGCTCAGGTGCGTGCCACCCTCGATCGTGTTGATATTGTTGCAGAAGCTGGCAATCGTCTCGTTGTACGTCTCCGTGTACTGGAACGCAATCTCCGTGACCACCCCCTCGCGCTCCTTTTCAAAATATACCACATCCGGGTGAATCGACGTCTTGCTGCGGTTCAGGTGCTGGACAAACTCCATAATGCCACCCTCGAACCGGAAGGTCTCCTCGCGATTCTGCTCCTCATCCGAGAGAATAATCGTGATACCCTTATTCAAGAAGGCCAGCTCGCGCATCCGGTTGGCCAGAATATCCCACTCGAACGTCGTCGTAGAGAAAATGGTGGCATCCGGGAAAAAGGTGATGGTAGTACCCGTCTCAGGGGTAGGGCCGATCTGCTCGAGTTCCGAGACCGGACGCCCCCGCTCGAACTTCTGATGGTGGACAAATCCGTCGCGCCGGACTTCAACCTCCAGCCACTCGCTCAGGGCATTCACACAGGATACCCCTACCCCGTGCAAGCCGCCCGATACCTTGTAGCTATCGTTGTCAAACTTGCCGCCGGCATGCAGCATCGTCATGACAACCGTTACAGCAGGCATTTTTTCCGTGGCATGGATATCCACCGGAATCCCGCGGCCATCATCCCAGACCGATACCGACCCATCCGCATGGACCGTCACCTTGATCCGCGTGCAGTGCCCGGCCAAGGCTTCATCAATACTGTTATCGGTTACCTCATAGACACAGTGGTGCAGACCGCGTACGCTTGTGTCGCCAATATACATGGCCGGACGCTTGCGAACCGCATCAATCCCCTCCAACACCGTAATCTTTGTTGCGTCGTACGCAGCCCCTTGCGCTTCTTTCGCCATACTCCTGCACCTTTCTTGCTATAGAAGGTGCAAATCTACCCCAAACACACCCCAATAGCAAGCGCCAAGACCCGCGTAAAAAACATTCCCCATCGCACGGTGGCCGCGTGGGGGGCTGTCTTCAAGCGTTCGCAGGCACACATTGAGCAGAACGTACGTCTACCGCTCTCCAGCCTTGCCAAAGGCCGTGGGAGCCGGATACAGTACCGGCATGCAACACAATACACGTAAGATCGGCTTGGTCCTGGGTAGCGGTGGCGCGCGCGGGTGGGCGCACATCGGCGTCATCAACGCAATCCGCGAAGCGGGCTACGAGATCCAGTGCGTCGCCGGAACCAGTATGGGGGCACTCGTCGGGGCGGCTTTTGCCTCCGGTCACCTCGATACCCTCCAAAAAGTGGCCCAGGATCTGGATTGGCGGCGGGTGCTCGGTCTCATGTCGGATCTTTCGTTGCCCCACCGGGGCCTCATTGACGGCAAACACATCGTGGATTTTATTCGGGAACATGTCTTGCCCGGCAATATCGAGGATTTGTCGATGCCCTTCGCTGCCATTGCCACGGATATCGTAACCGGCGATGAAGTCGTGTTGCGACAGGGCAGCATTCCTAATGCAGTCCGGGCCAGCATTGCCATCCCCGGTTTGTTTACCCCACTCTGCCAGAATGAAAACGTTCTGGTTGACGGCGGATTGGTCAACCCCCTCCCCGTGGATGTTGCACGCGATATGGGGGCCAAGACCGTGTTCGCCGTCGATATTACCCGCTCCCCCCTCCCCGCCAAAATCTCGCCGCCACGCCTGTCCGCCTCCCGGCGCGACCAGATCCGCCAAAGCACGCAGCACCTTGTAGACGCCCTCCAAACCCGCCTGCCCGCCCTGGATTGGAATGCCCTGCCTGCCATGTTCCGTTCGGATACCACCGAACCAAATCTGCCCAATATTTTTGAAATCTATGGTAACATGATGCGCATTTTCCAACGCCAAATCACGTTGACCCGCCTGCAACTGCACCCGCCGGACCTGCTGATCCAGCCAGATGTGCAATCCCTCAGCACTATGGAATTTCATCGCGCCGATGAGGCCATACAGGCCGGCTATAAGGCCGCCCGCACGGCTCTGGCCGATAACCGGTAACTCCAAACGAGGGATTTGAGAAAGGTTTAGGCGTTAGCCTGATCTGGACATTTCAGCCGCAGGCACACCGCACCATCCACCGCCCATAAGGTGCGACAAGGGACCGGCCATTCTTCCCTCCATGGCATCAGTCATCTTTTTGTCGAATCATGATCAGCAGCATCTTGAATCGTTTGTCGGCCTGCAAGGCATGCGGCACATTGGCAGGCATGATGATGAGTTCCCCGGCCTTGACCGTCTGGGTTTGGCCGTCAATCGTAATTTCGGCCTCGCCGTCGATAATCTGTACGGTTGCATCATACGGAGCCGTGTGCTCGCTTAAGCCCTGACCCACATCGAAAGAAAACAGGGTTAAGGTTCCCGCCGCCTTATCGAGCAGGGTTTTGCTGACAACCGCCCCCTCTGCATAACTGACGGCTGTTTCCATTTGTACCGGTGTGCCTTTTGTTGTTGTGCTCGTACCCATGTCGTACCTCCTTTTTTGTGTTTACGCAGTAAGGGTTTCTGTCTCCATGACCTTTCCATCCAGACTGATGGTGACTTCCTCGACCATCAGGTCCTGGCGCCCGCTCAGCCGGTGCGCTTCCCGCACAATGCGGGTCAGACCGCCGCAGCAGGGCACCTCCATCCTGACAATGATCGCCTTCGGAATCGTCGTTTCCCGCAGAATGCCTGCCAGCTTCTCGACATAGGGCTCGGTATTGTCGAGTTTCGGGCAAGCGACCACGACACTGCGTCCGCGCATGAAGCGCCAATGCACATCCGCCGAAGCAACGGGCGAACAGGTGCTGAGAATTGCCAGTTCGCGGTTCTTGAAAAACAGCGCGCCCGGCTGCACCAGATGCAACTGCACCGGCCATTGCTGGAGCTCCGTCGGCATGACGCTGGCAGGCATGTCGGCCACGTTGGCGGCAGGTGTCGCGGCCGCTTTGGGCGCATCCGGCGCAGGCATGCGCATACGCATCCCCGGACAACCACCAGCCGTTGGCGCAGATTGCTGCGGCGCCGGATGCTCACCCCGCTCGTGTGCAGCATTGGCTGCGTCCATCTGCTGAACAGCCGCTTCGCCCTGGGTTTCCAGCAGGTTGCGCCGGGTGGCCGCTTCATCGAATGCCTCGGCGTTGCGTTCCACAATTTTCAGCGCGCCGGTGGGGCAGGTCCCGATGCAATCCCCAAACCCGTCACAAAACTGCTCCTTCACCAGCTTTGCCTTGCCGTTGACCAACTGCAGGGCGCCTTCCGCACAGCCCGTGATGCAGTTACCGCATCCGTTGCATAAATCCTCGTCTATTGTGATAATCTTACGTGTTGCCATTGCTAGCTCCTTTGCTTCTTTTCCTGATCGACAAGGTGCAGCGTATACCCATACGAAAGAGCTTACCTTGATCTAAGTCAAAACAATAAAATATTGGGTCTTCAGCAGAATCTGTGGGTAAGTCAAGGGCGTAGGCTGCGTAAAACGTTGATT
>CAZRCN010000081.1:0-11649 GCA_964598575.1 uncultured Victivallales bacterium
GACGCGCAAAGTTGTGTACCCCATGTGCGCTAACCCAGACCACCACCAGAACATGATGTGTAACAACAAACCTTTTGAATTTTTCCGCAAGACAAGGTAGGATCACGCGCAAACACCATGTATCAAGGAAAGATAGAGCGACACACATCACAGATAGGCACCACCATGAAAAAGAAAACATTGACCCCATTGCTGCAACCAACCGACGCTGTCGCGCACCGTCCAGGCGCCCGCAAGTTGTTGCGATTCCTGTTCTGGCTCCTTGCGGTCAGCAGCGTATTCCTCGTTGTATATCCCCCGTTTCAACGTGTCATGCATACCCGTCAAAGCCTCATCATGCCCACTGGACCACGTGATGCGTATCGTTTCGATGCCATCCTCTTCCAGCGCGATCTGCCCCCGGCGGAAGAACAGGGTCTTTCTGCCCTTGCAAACCTACAGCAACAAATAGAAATCTTGCATGCCAATGGCTACCAACCTATCCGCACGGCAGATATTGCAGCGCTATTGCAGCATGGACAAGCTTTGCCGCGCAAGGCGCTGCTGCTTGCCGTGGACGGTCAGGATGCACAACTAGTACGGGAACTCGACCGCGTTACCCGCAAGGTCCGTTGGGGCGGGGTCGTATTCATTTCCACCTATCACGTGGGGGAGGAAGCAAGCGCGCCATCTTGGAATCGCATCGGCGATATGGCCCAATCGCAGCGGTGGGAAGTCGGTACCTATGGGCATTGGAAGCAGGCAGAGGCCCTTGTCGCTACGAACGGCACAGCAACCGGCAATCCGCTGACCCACCGCATCTGGTTACCGGGGCAACGGCGGCTCGAGACCACCGACGAATATGCGGCACGCATCCTGGCGCAGCACGAAGCGGCAGCCTCGTTGTTTGATACGCATCTTGATACGCTGCCCGTCGCGTATGCCTTTCCGCAAGGCGATGCCGGCCAATTCTCTGATCTTCGTTCATCGCTAGCTCGCTTGAACGCTACCGCCGTCTCTTCCATCTATCCCATGGCCTTTATCCAGGGCCATACCGCCCGTAACGCACGCTTCACACCACCGTCGCAGTTGCAAATCCTGCCTGTCGATCCAGCCTGGAGCAGCCAGCAGGTACTTGCCGAAATACAGCGCGGGGCGCAGAATCTTGTTTCGTTCCCCGATCCGGATATCGATGCCGGTGCTGCTGGCTGGATTGCGGATTGGGGCCGTGTAACCCCCAGCTTGCATGGCCTAACCCTGCAACCCGCCGGAGAGGCCAAGGGCAGCCGCATATGGATCGGCGGCAGTAGTCTTTTTCGCGATTTGCATGCTACCCTGCGCCTGCGTGTGCAAGGCGGAGGGGTAAGACTTGCTTTACGTGCCTATCCCCACACCCCGAGTGGCGCCTGTGTCGATTTCTACCGTAATGGCACCGTCGAGGTTTGGGAAAAGTCCGCTGCCGATCGCCCTGAGCGCAGGATAGCGCGCTCACAAGCGCAACTCACGCCGACGGCTGAACACACCCTCACCCTTACCCTCCGCGAAAATGCTTTGAATGTCCTGGTAGATGGAATCCGGGTTTTCCCGCAGACCATTCGCTTACAAGGCAAGCGCGAGGGGGGACAATTCGGCATTGCCCTGATCGACGCCGAGTCGAAGGATGATGCCAAGCTTGAAATGCTAAGCGTTGTGTTGCAACGCCCCCGTGAAAAACTGATCTCGTGGGATCTTTCCGAACAAGCGCTCCCCTATCTCGTGGATACCATCCACCGTAACGGCAGTACGATCACCAAACTCAGCCCCGCGCTTCCGATCCCGGGCGCGCCGCAGGCGTCTACCGATCATACCGAGCTGCTCCAGAAGCTGGGGCGCGTATACCACATGGACTTCATCCCGAAGGTCACGATCTCTGACAGCCAGAGCTTACGGGAATGGAACACCGAAACGATAAAAGTTGCAGCCGGCAATTTCGACAACCAGGGTGTGTATGTCAGCTTCGAAGCGTATGAGGATCTTGATGTTCGGACATTGGACCGGTGGCTTCGCCAAACCGATCGTGTGATGCGCGAAATCGGCAAGCCCCTCTTATTGCGTCTTCCGCAGGCGCTGGAACAATTGACATCCATCCAGTCGCTTCTCGCCATCGTGCCTGCCGTACAAATCGTTACGGGTACCGATACCACGGTCCAGTCGGGCTTGCTGCCCCGTTCGGTTGAGGAACAGGTCGTGACCGAACCCACCACAGATGAACGAAACAGTGTTCCGGAACCAGAGATCATTCCGGTTGAAGCGCCCACCAGCGAACCAACGTCCCGTCGTGCGCAGATCGCCCGCCTTGCGGCTGATGCCGAGCAGGCGTTTGCCAGCGGGGCGTTTGAAAGCGCGATTGCCTTTTTTGCCGACTGGCACGATCTGGCACCTGCTGAACCGCGCCCTCTCCGTCGAATCGGGGATGCCTTGGTCAACCTCGGCTATCACGATGAAGCCACAAGCTTCTATCGGCAAGCTCTGGATCTGTTGCCAGATGATATTGACCTGGCGGCTCGCCTCGCACAACTCTACCTCCAGACAGGGCGCACCGCTGCATCGCGTAGCCTGCTGAATATCTACGCGCGACTCTTCCCCCAAAATACGGATATCTTGCTGGCACAGGCCGATTGGCTGATCCGCGCCAACCGCCACCGGGAAGCCGCCCAGCGCATCCAGCAAATCGAAGCACTGGATCCCGATAATTTCAATGCCATTCTCTTCCAGTTCCGGGTAGCGGAAGATGACGCAGCGCGCAATGTCGCCTTGGAGCGACTGATCCGCGTCAGCCGTCAATCCGAAAACCAGCAACGCTTGCTGAAAGCCATACAAGAGCATGACTTGCTTACTTTCCAGAATTCGTATTTGCTTGTCTCACTCATGAACGATTTGTATCACGAAACCCAGAACCCCGACCTCAAACAAATGATTCTGTCGCTCGAACCCCTGCGCGAAGTGCTCACAGCAGATTTTTCCGAACAAAGCGCCCTGCCGGACCTATGGGAGATTGACGGAGGCAGCACGGCGCACGATGCATCCACCCTACTGCTTCAGGCAAATCCGGCGCGCACACGGATGACAGGCCGCCTGCATCGTTCCGAGCGCTGGCGCGATGCGTTTATCGAAATGGATATTGCCGATGTCAGGGGGGGCCTTTGGTTGCATGCGCGCCAGAATCACAATCAACTCATTCGCATGGGGTTTGAAACCGGACAAGACCGCCTACACCTCCAAATCTGGGGTGGTCCCGACAATGACCTTCTTGAAAGCCAGTTCATTCCCTGGTCCCCATCGGGCACAGGGGATGTACTGCGCCTCGAAGTGCGTGGCAATGGCGTTATCGGTTACCACAATGAAACGCCTATGTTCGATGCACCCTTGCAGCTTCCAGATGCCTATGGCTTCGGATGGACTGCATTTGCGGTAGATGCAACGATACGCGGGGATGCAGAGTTGCGCTTGAACCAAATACGCAGCGGCCCCCTCTATCCGCATGCTGCGATTGTCCCGCTAACGCCTCCTGACAGCAACGAAACGGACAAACTCCAACGCCTGCACGCATCCTTGCGATACCTGACAGATATCAGCCCCGAATGGTATCAGGTGCATGCCGATGGCACTTGGGAAAGCTATATCCAACCGGAAACCGATTTCTACCGTATCTTCTCCCGCTACTACCGCTTGCGCCTTACGCCTGTTGTGAAAATTGCCGCCTCGGCCGAGGTGGATCCGCAAGATCTTGTCACCATTTGCCGAACCCACGGATATGATGGCTTGCTGCTTTGGTTTGCCAATATGCCCGATGATGCTTGGTTTGCAGAGATCGACCGCACGCTGCAGGCACCAGATCTCGATATCATCGCAATGGCTGGACGTCCAAATGCGGCTACGGTGCGCGGTATTGCCGGCAACAGCAATCTTTTCCGACCAGCACCCGACAATACCTTGCAAATGCTTCCCCTGCAAACCAAGCAGCAATGGGAAAACAACCGCGACAAGTTGACGGGGAACACGCCTACCGCCTTGCAATTCTAGCCCAGCGCGCTGCACGACCTGCACGGCAGTTGCCTAGGGTAAACTGTGAAACCGAGGAAATCAATATGACAACCGCCAAAACATCCATTCGAAACGAATTAGCCCAGCGCGAAGCCTTGTTGCTGGCCCCTTATGCGCACCGTAGCAATGCTTCCCACGGGCGGCGCTACGCGGAACCGGAACATCCTTCACGCTGCCGGTTCCAACGGGACCGGGATCGCATTATTCATAGTCGCTGCTTTCGCCGCCTTGAATACAAGACCCAGGTGTTTACCCGCAGTCATTGCGACCATTACCGCACACGCTTGACGCATAGCGTTGAAGTTGCCGCGGTAGCGCGGACGCTAGCACGAATTTTTCAAGGGAACGAAGACCTTGCTGAAGCCATTGCCCTTGCGCACGACATTGGGCACAGCCCGTTTGGTCATGCCGGGGAATTTGAGCTCAATGCACTGATGGCGGATGAGGGAGGATTCGACCACAACCTGCAAAGTCTCCGCTGGGTGGAGTGGCTGGATGTCCAGTATCCCGATTTCCCCGGTTTGAATCTTACCTGGGAAGTACGGGCAGGACTGCTGAAACATGAAGCCGCAACGCCGGGTGCAGCGTTGGACGGGTACCCGATCGGCCCCCGGCAATGCCTCGAGGCACAAATTGCGGACATTGCTGATGATATTACCTACTATGCCCACGACACCGACGATGCCTTGCTCGCCCGCATTCTGACCGAAGAACTACTGGAAACCCAGGAACTTTGGCGACAAGCCATCGAACGTACCGCCCGTCGGTATACAAATCTGGAAAAAGGACAACGCATCCGGATTACCATTCGCAACCTCCTCGATGTACAGATTGAGGATATTCTGGCACAGACCCAGGCAAACCTTGCCGAATATGCCCCTGGCAGCGTACGCGAATGTATGCAACTGCCCACGCAGGTAGTTGCATTCAGCCCTGCCATGCAGGAGCAGGCCGAAGCCTATCGCACATTCATGTATGAACACGTCTATTTCAGTCAATCTATCCGCAATCAGGCCGAAATCGCCACCGCTATGCTGCGCCACCTCTTTTATCATTACTGCAAGCAGCCCGAAAACATGGGCAAAAAAGCACAATCGCGCTTGGCAACCGACGGATTAAAGCGTACGGTCTGCGATTACTTGTCCGGTTTTACGGATAAATACGTTTTTCAGGAGCACGCGCGCTACTTTCGCTAATATGGGCGTACCGCATGCGCAGCAGGCGCCTGCAAATACAAACGCAACAATCAAAAAGGAGTTGAGTCGTATGCCCGTGCAGAAAGTCGCCATTCTAACCGCCGGAGGGCTAGCCCCCTGTTTGTCTGCCTCCATTGCCGCCCTCGTGGAAGCCTATACCCGGCAGGATCCGTCCGTCCAAATCATCTGTTACCGATCCGGGTATAAGGGCCTATTGTTGGGAGACTCGATTGCCCTTTCCGAGGAGACCCGCAAGAAGATTCATATCCTATACCAGCACGGTGGCAGCCCGATTGGCAACAGCCGGGTGAAACTGACAAATGTGAAGGATTGCTTGAAGCGCGGTTTGATCCAGGAAGGGCAGGATCCTTTGCAGGTCGCTGCGGAACAGCTAACCAAGGATGGCGTCGATGTGCTCCATACCGTCGGTGGTGACGATACCAACACCACGGCTGCCGATCTTGCCGCGTATCTCAAGCAGCATGGCCATGACTTGACTGTCGTGGGGCTCCCCAAAACCATTGACAACGACGTATACCCCATTCATCAAAGCCTTGGTGCGTGGACCGCCGCGGAAGAAGGGGCACAGTTTTTTGCCAATGTCGTTGCAGAACATTCTGCCAATCCACGCATGCTGATCCTGCACGAAGTTATGGGCCGGAATTGCGGCTGGTTGACCGCCTACACGGCGCGCATCTACTCCGAATCCCTGCAGGAAGCCAACGAACTGCCCGAGCTCGGGCTTGCGCGGGCGTGCAAGGACGTCCATGCCGTTTTTATTCCGGAAATGGACATCGACATCCACGCCGAGGCGAAACGGTTGCGCGAGGTCATGGATCGCTTGGACTGTGTGAACATCTTCCTGTCCGAGGGCGCCGGCGTTGAAACCATCGTCAAAGAGTTGGAAGAAGCCGGCGCGGATATTCCGCGCGATGCGTTTGGCCATATCCGCCTGGATACCGTCAATCCCGGGCAATGGTTTGCCAAACAATTTGCAGATATGATCGGAGCCGAGAAAACCCTTGTGCAGAAGAGTGGCTACTTCAGTCGGGCTGCCGCGTCCAATGATGATGACATCGATCTCATCCGTTCCTGCTGCGATCTGGCCGTGGCATGCGCGCTGCGTGGGGAAAGTGGTGTCATCGGGGAAGACGAGGATCATGGCAATGCGCTGCGCGCGATTGCCTTCGACCGCATCAAGGGCGGAAAACCGTTTGATATCCAGACCGAGTGGTTCCAGGACCTGTTGAAACACACAGGCCAGAAATAGGAGGCAGACGGCATGATCCTGACATTTGGTGAAATCATGTTGCGGCTGGCCCCACCGGGGTATGCACGCTTTCGGCAATCGCTGCCGGGCAGCCTTACGGCCTGCTTTGGTGGCGGCGAATCGAACGTGGCGGTCTCGCTCGCCCTGCTGGGGGATCCGGTGGCGTATTGTACCGCTTTACCGGATCAGCCCATTACGCAATGCCTGCTGGACGAGGTCCGTGGCTATGGTGTGGATGTGTCCCGCATCCAATGCATGGACCATGGGCGGCTTGGCATCTATTTCCTGGAAACAGGCTCCAATCAGCGACCAAGCGTTGTGGTGTATGACCGTGAGGGCTCTTGCATGTCCATGGCGGGCCCCGAACAATATGATTTTGACTCGTTGCTGCAAGGCATCTCCTGGGTACATACCACTGGCATTACACCAGCTCTGGGCCGGCCAGCCGCAGATGCAACCCTCGCCTTGTGCCAAGCTGCACACGAACGCAATATCCCCGTCTCGCTGGACTTGAATTTTCGAAAAAAGCTCTGGAAATGGGATACGACCCAAACCCCCAAAAATCTGGCACGATCCGTTATGGCACAGATCCTGCCCCATGTAAGCCTCGTCATCGCCAACGAAGCGGATGCTGGTGATATTCTTGACATCCATGCCCGGGACACCGCGGTTGACCAGGGACAAGTAGATGCGGCAGCATATCTGGATGTTGCCCGCACCATCGCCAAACAATACCCGCAGGTGCAGCAGGTTGCCATTACCTTGCGCGAAAGCTACTCAGCCAACCATAATAACTGGGGCGGACTCCTGTACGAGCACGCTTCGGATTCCGGTTTTTTTGCCCCGCTGGATGCGGACGGACGCTACGCGCCGTATGAACTTCGCAATATCGTCGATCGCGTTGGTGGTGGGGATTCCTTCGGGGCGGGCCTCATCCATGCCTTGCGTTCCCCCACCCTGTCGGCGCCGCAGGATGCCATCCGGTTTGCGGTGGCAGCCAGCGCCCTGAAACATACCATCCCGGGGGATTTCAACCTGTCCTCCGAACAAGAAGTATATCAACTGATGAACGGGACCGGCTCCGGTCGCGTCCAACGCTGACACAACCGTACCCCCAAAGGGGGTAAGTGTACGAGTGCGTGGTGGCATTGGGAGAAATCCGTACTCCTACACGTACTCGTACACTCGAATCTCTTATGGCAAATTGTAAGGAAAACGGTGAAGGTACAGGTTAGCCGGTCGCCGGAATCCGAAGTTTGTCCGGTGGCGTTACGGGCCGCGCATTTGGCGCCGCGAGCGTTTTGAAAGCCTCACAATAGTCATCGGGATAGCGATAGACGCGCTGGGCGGGGTCGGTCAATATGTATTCCCAGACGATTTCTTTTTGCGGCGTCACTTCAAAAAGCCGGCGGCACAAGGACTCCAGAATCAAGGTGTTGCCATTTGGCAGCCGTTGACAATTGGCCGTAAAGCGGGCATGAAAGCGGTGCCCGTCGTCATAGACCCAGACAAGGCTGTTGTCGCTGGGATCAATTTCAAGTACATAGGAGCAGCCGCAATGGGCAAGATCCTTGTATGGCGAGGCCCCATTATCGAACACGATAATATTGCCGGCACCAGGCAATCCTTTTTCGATCATGTGGGGTTCATGCTGGCCAGACATGCCACCGTTGTAATCGCCGGTGTAGGACCAGACAATGTTGCCGCTTTCCTTGTCGACAATATTGATCGTGTCGAGCTGGCGCAGGCTCTGCAAGATATTGCCAGGCTTGAAGCGCTGATCCCCCGCATCATACCACTTGTTTTCGGGCAACGCCTGAATCGTGTTGGTGTGCGTCCAATCCGCAATCGTGTTGTTATGCGGACCGCCGACCCAATCACGGTTGGCCGGAATCGGATTACACCAATTGATGTCCATATGCTCATGCTGAAGCCAGCGCCAGACAACCTGACCAGCGCGGTCGACCGCTATCAGCTCATCGCCATGGATGACGTCCGCCTGGCGTCGTGCTGGATCTGTAATGCGTTCACGATAGGCGTCCGGCACCGGTATCGTACAGATCAAGAGTACCGTTCCCTCAGCCGTCGGCCAGAAATCATGATGCGCGGGATGGACCGGTTCATAGGACCAGGTTTCAGTGCCATCCCAATCAAATTCCACCACACGACTGTTCGTTTCGCCAGCACCAAAAAGCAGCATCAGGCGTCCGTTTTCCAACAACCGGGCACGATGAATAAAGCCCTTGTATCGCGTGGTGTCGAGCTCCCAGCGGTGGACGATCTCGCCATTCATACTGACGAGTTTGACAATCCCTGTCCCTGAAATCAGATTGTACCCCCTACTGCATGGATCCGGTTTGTAGATGGTGGTTCCAATGGGATAAACGCTTTTCATGATATCCTTTCCAGCTCACGGTTCAGCCGTATGACTTCCGCTGTTTTGATTTCGATCTTTCGATCGGCATATTCAACCCTGCAGGGTTCGCCACGCAGGCTCTTTATCGTCACCGACGTGAGCATGCCGTCCGCCCATGCAAGATCGACTTCGAAGCCACCACGGCAGCGTGCGCCCTTTAGCCGACCTTCTGGCCAAGCATCCGGCAAACAGGGCAGTAATCGCAGCGTCCAGCCGTCATCCCCCTCCTGCGGCAAGTCTACCTGGACGAACATCGCAATCACCAGGGCTGGCAATCCACCGGAAATATCCATATTGAGCACTGCGGGCGTATCACCGCTGTTGTGCTGCGACACCATAATCGGCGACCAATACCTGTTGACCAGATACTCAACCGATTCGTAGGCCAGCGGGGTATCTCCCAAATGCGCAGCTGGAATACCAAGCTGCGTGAAGCCAAATGCCATAAATCCGCCCCCCTCAGGCCGCCTGAATGCCATCCGCGCATCAATCGCCATGCGACAGGCTTCCTTAAGCGAATCACTGGCGGCAATCTCGGGATCCACGCCAAAATAGAGCGGGTAAAGATGCGAGGCATGGCGATGTTTTTCGTTGTTCTCAATCCCCGGCCAGCACCATTCCTTGAGAGCGCCATTCTTACCCACCTGGTAGGGCGGCAGCTTCGCCAGCATCTTACGCCATCTGGCAACTTGCCCGGCATCAACCTGCAACTTGTCTTTCAAGTGCAGCAACGATCGCAGCAGTTGTTTGATGGCCGCAATCGTCATGGTGGCATTGGGCGCCATCCAGATTCCTTTTGCGGGTTCATTTTCGGGCGATGAGTCGGGTGCCAGTACATATTGACCATTGCGTTCGAGGCTCAGGTAGTCCTCATAAAAGGCGACGGTATCGAGTAGAACGGGTTTGAGGCGTTTTTGGAGAAACGTTGCATCGCCTGTGTAAAGGTAGTAGTCATAATAGAATTGGGCAAACCAGGCGGCACCGGCAAACCAATAGATCCCCGGGAAATCGTGGTGGCGATCCTTGTAGGCCAGATAATGGGTGCGACCATTCGTGCTCGCCCGCCAGGGAATCAGCGGACCACGGAAGCCGAATAATGCCCGGGCGTTATCACGAAAATCATCCATCAGTGCATCCAGGTAATCCATCAGCGATTCAATACAGTCATAGTGATTACCACACAAACTGCCCGCCACCATCGACTGCACATTCCCGTTGAGCGTATAATCACCGGACCAACAGGGTTTCCAGGTGCCCGTCCAGACACCTTGCAAGGCAGGCGGCAGCTTGCCCGTGCTGCTAATCACCCCGTATCGTGCTGCTGCAAAGGCTTTTTCCACCAGCGCCGGAGCTGTCGCCCCCACCGATGAAGATGCCTGCAGGGCTTCGCCACTGACGAATTGCTCCTCTGGCGAGGAAAGCGTTACTGTACAGCGATCAAACAAGGCACCATGAATAGCGGCATGCGCTTGCAGCAAGGCCGCGTAATCGGCCGGCAACTGCTGCAAGGCCGCTGTGATCGTCTCAAGACATAGCGGTTCATCGCGCCGGTCCGGCACGGTCCTGACTAGAAGCAGACATTCATCGGCACCTTGAATGTCGAGCTGATGCCCAATGGTTTCAACCGTCCCGCCGCGATGGATGACGCGGGCCACGGTCGCGCAACCATAAACCGGTTGCGTATCCCAACGGCGTTTAAACCGCATTCGGTGTGTCAGGATGGAACCGCAAACCGTATCCTCACAGCCATCAATCGTCAGACTGTAGATGTCAATATCCTCGGGATCCGTCGGCGGCCGGTACGCAATTTCGCGCAGCCCCACCCGTAGGTTCAACTTGGCGCCACTGGGGCTTGATAATCGAACCACCACAACATCATCCGCGCGGGAAACAAAAAACTGGCGATGATAAAGGCCGCCAGCAGCATGCCACGCCACAAGCGCTTCACCCGTCTGGAAATCGATTGATCGGATGTAGGCATCAACATCGGGTGATGCAGGCATCGTCAGGTCCAGCGAACAGGCGCCGACGAATGGGTTGGTTGTGTTGTAACCGGGAAAACCGGATTCCGCCTTCAGACGTCGCAGCAAATCGCGCGCCTCGTCAGCGCGATCATCAACAACCAACTCACGAATCGTTTCAAAATGATCACGAACGGGCAAATATCCTTGAAAGGGATATAGCGGCAGAAACAACGCCTCGTGACTAAGCACCAGTTCCTCATCGTACGGACGACAGAATGCCAACGCGCCCTGCACCCCATTGCCGACCACCGTCCCAAAATCCCACTTTTCAGCCGGCGCCTCGCTAACACAACCACTAGCCGGATAAACCGCCTGTACCCGTGCAAGCGTCGCCGCTAGTCCCCTGTCCTCATTCCGTCTTTCGACGTCCGTCGTCTGCGGTCTGTAGTCTGTCGTTGTGGTCTTTGCGCGCATGCCTGTAGTTCCTTATGCCGAAAACAGCTCGTACTATGATCGTTTACCATACCACGCGCCTGCATCAAGCCATAGCAGATTGTCGGCCCGATAACATGTAATCCCCGCACCCTGCGATCCTTGCCCAGAGCTCCGGCAAGCGTTCCTGTTCGACCTGCAACCATTGCCGGGTTGCCCGTACACGTACTCGTACACACCAATCTCCCTATCATGTACGCCCATAATATATCGTTACGAGATATTTCTGACCATCGCAACACAGAAATC
>CAZRCN010000082.1:0-11335 GCA_964598575.1 uncultured Victivallales bacterium
AAAAAAAGGCGTGTCGTGCAGCGGCACGACACGCCTTCTCAATATAGCGATGTCATCGCTTTTGCTATTTATCCGATCGCGGCATTACCCTTTTCCCCCGTGCGAATCCGGATGCATTCATCCAGTGACATGACAAAGATCTTGCCATCACCAATATTTCCGGTGCGCGCACCGGCGATAACCGCATCAATCGTCTGTTCGACAAAGTCCTGGTTAACCGCAATCTCGATCCGCATCTTTTTCAGCAGGTTGACCTCAATATCCACACCACGATACGATTCGTGATATCCCTTCTGCTGCCCGCAGCCCAACGCATTCGTCACCGACATCTTGAAGATGCCCTTCTCATATAATGCTTGCTTGATCGCATTCAGCCGCTCGGGCTGCACATATGCCACTATTAGTTTCATCGTTTTTATCCTTTGTTTATTAGATTAGCTTTGCATCACAACGCAAGATCACTGCGAAGTAAAGATCTGGAATCCACTATACGCTTCCATACCATGCTCACCAATGTCGAGCCCTTTAATCTCCTCTTCTTCAGAGACACGGATACCGATCGTTAGCTTCAGCACCAGGAAGATCAGCAAGGCTGCCGGGAAGCATACCGCCCCATACGCCAGCACTCCCAGAAGCTGGACAACCACCGATGCATCGGCCGAAAACACGCCGGCAAACACCGTACCAAGAACACCACAAACCAAGTGAACCGTTGTCGCACCAACCGGGTCATCAATCTTGATCTTGTCAAACCCGATCACGGAGAGAACCGCAACCGCACCACAGATCAAGCCAATAATGACAGCCGCCTGAATGCTTACAATATCGGCTCCGGCTGTGATACCAACCAATCCCGCCAAACAACCATTCAATACCATCGACAAATCCGGCTTCTTCTGGACGATCCACGAAACCGTCATCGCACCAATGATGCCGGCTGCTGCCGCCAAGGAGGTTGTCGTCAGCACATAGGAAACGGCCCCTGGGTCTGCCGACAACACCGAGCCCCCATTGAAACCAAACCAGCCGAGCCACAACAGAAACACACCAATCGTCAGGAGCGGCATGTTGTGCCCCATGATCGGACGAATTTTTCCATTCACATATTTACCAAGACGTGGTCCCAGCATCAGAATACCAGCCAGAGCCGCCCAGCCACCGACGGAATGCACCAGCGTCGAACCGGCAAAATCATGAAAGCCTCGTTCGGCCAACCAGCCGCCACCCCACCGCCAGGAACCAACCGCCGGATACACCAACGCAACATACACGGTCGAGAAAATCAGGAAGGCCCCCAATTTCACCCGCTCGGCCACGGCACCGGACACAATCGTAGCTGCCGTTGCGGCAAACATCCCCTGGAACAGAAAATCGGTCCAGTAGGTATACCCTACGTTATAGGCCGATGTCACACCAGCCGCATCCGTACCGATCCCGAACCCGGCAAACCCCAGGAAACCATTCCAATCGGTTCCAAGCTCACCCGGATACATCAGGTTAAACCCGATCAGCGTATACGTTAACAAGCCAATGGCGACAATGATCGTATTCTTGAAAAGAATATTGACCGTGTTCTTCGCACGGGTTAAACCGGTTTCCACGGTAGCAAACCCAAGATGCATGATAAAAACCAGAAAGGTTGCCACCATCATCCACAAATTGTTTACGGTAAACATTTCCGGACTGACCGCTGCCTCTTCCTGCGCTAACGCCGCCCCCGCCCCCGAAAGCAGCAAAGCAGCCCCCAGTATACAGGTCTTCTTCATCCTTCCTCTCATACTTGCCCCATCTCCGTGTCTGCCGTTCCTGCTTACACCATGATACGCACCCATCGTGAACGACGACCAATGGGCCACACCCCCCACCCTTCTTCGGGCAGAAAGAACAAGTATCAGCAACAAGCATGCCAACCATGGATTACGCAGTCCGTTTTGCGAATCGGAACGACAAATACACCTGCAACAAGAACAAAAGAACCTGACGCGACCACTAGGCAAGTCCAGGAGGCATACAAAAATGTTTACGCCCCCAGCTTCATGCAACAAATATGTCACCCAGCCAGCAACTCCGCCAGAACAACCCCCAACGCACAGAATCCGCTGAATACGAGGTACGTCTTTATATGCATCAGCCCTGTCGATTGCCCTCCCCCAGTAGATAATGATTCACCCCCGGCACCTTTTCTGATAGCTTTCTCCCCTGTGATCGTCAATTATGCGTCTAATGGAAAGCGCAGTAACACAGGATAACAGCATGCCCAAAGCAAAAAAAACCTCCGCATATGCCGCCGCCGGCGTCGATATTGATGAAATGATGCAAGGTCTCAAATCCGTCAAGCGCATGGTGGCGCAGACCGCCACAGAAGACGTCTGTAGCGAAATCGGCAGCTTTGGCGGCCTCTTCCGATCCCCTGGCCGCAACCACCTTCTTGTTGCCAGTACCGATGGCGTCGGCACAAAACTGGCCGTTGCCGCAGCCGCCAACATCCACCACACCGTCGGGCAAGACCTCGTCAACCATTGCACCAACGACATTCTCGTGCAAGGTGCCAAACCGCTGTTCTTTCTTGATTACCTCGGCACAGCCAAACTCTCGGCCCAAGCCTTTGCCGAAGTGGTCAAGGGATTGTGCAAAGCCTGCCGTCAGAATGGCTGCGCCCTGCTCGGTGGCGAAACCGCCGAAATGCCCGGCTTATATCCGTCCGGCGAATACGACCTGGTCGGCACGATCGTAGGCAGTGTTCCCGCGAACCGCGTCATTACCGGCAACAACATCCGTCCCGGCGACCAGATCATCGGGCTTCCCTCTTCCGGCCTGCATACCAATGGCTATTCCCTGGCTCGTAAGATCCTCTTCCAGACCGCCGGACTTTCCGTTACCGATCCCTTCCCCGGCACAACCAAATCCGTTGCCGACATCCTGCTTGCCGTTCACCGCAGTTACCTGAAGCCGGTATCCGCCCTGCTGGATGCGATCCCCATACAAGGCATGGCACATATTACGGGGGGTGGACTCATCGACAACGTGCCGCGCATCCTGCCCGACAATTGCCGCGCCGTCTTCCGTACCTCCGCCTGGAAAATGCCCCACCTGTTCCACTTCCTGCAGGAAACCGGCAAGGTCGAGCAGGAAGAGATGTTTCGTGTCTTCAACATGGGCATCGGCTATACCATCATCGTCCGGCCCGAACATCTGGATCCCGCACGCGAAATCCTCAAGACACACCGCGCTGGCGCACGCATCATAGGAACCATCGCGCCCACACCCGGCCCCCGCGTCGAGCTCACATAGCCGCCATTAGCCTTATTGCGCCGTCTCGTCGATAAGCTCGCGGAAGGCACGGAACAAGTAGAAGGGGTCGTGCGGACCGGGTCCGGCCTCGGGGTGGTACTGCACCGAGAAAGCTGGTAGGCTGCGACTCCGCAGCCCCTCAACGGTCTCGTCGTTCAGGTTGATGTGGGTGATTTCTACATCCGAGCCAAATCCCTCGGCCTCGATCGCGAAGTTGTGGTTCTGCGAGGTCACTTCGACGGCTTTGGTTGCCAGCCGCATCACGGGATGATTAATGCCATGATGCCCGAATTTCATGCGGTAGGTGCGCCCTCCCAACGCAATCCCCAGAAGCTGATGCCCGAGGCAAATTCCCATCACCGGGACCCGACCCAGCAAATCACGAATATTGCGGGCGGCATAATCAACCGCAGCCGGATCTGCGGGGCCATTCGACAAAAACACCCCATCGGGCTTCATGGCCAGAACGTCTTCGGCTGGTGTCTTTGCCGGCACAACCGTAACATGCATGCCGCACTGCCGTAACCCGCGCAGGATATTCCATTTGATCCCGAAGTCATATGCGACAAGCTTGCGTTCAACTGCCGGGAGTGGGCTTGGCATGCCCCAGGAGGAACTCTGCGAACCATCCGGGTCCCATTCATACGCCGCATCCACCGTCACGCGCGAGGCATAATCCTGTCCATCCAGACCACACCAGTCCCGGGCACGCGCCACGGCCTGCTCTTCATCGACGTCCCCACAAACCGCCAAGTACCCCTTACGGGTCCCCTCATCGCGCAGCTTGCAGGTCAATGTGCGGGTTTCCACCCCGGCCAAGGCAGGAATGCCCTTTTCCTCCAGCATCGCCTGCAAGCCCTGCTCCGAACGCCAGTTGCTGGCATCATGCAGCTCATGCACCAGAAAACCATGCAGAAACAGATCGCGCGATTCCATATCGGCGGTATTCATGCCCGTATTCCCGATCTGCGGATAGGTCATCGTCACAAACTGTCCCGCATAGGATGGGTCCGACACAATCTCCTGATACCCACTCATACCCGTATTGAACACGACTTCGCCAACCGCGTCGCGGGCGGCGCCCACCGACCTGCCACGAAAGATCGTCCCGTCATCCAGTGCCAGGAACGCCTTTCTCTCACGCATGGCTTTCCAATCCTGTCTCCCGCTCATGACTGCACCTCTTCTACTGCTGTTCCGGCCTCTCCCTGCTGCTGCAACATGGCCAGCGAGGGAGTATTGCGGTGATACTCCTGCAAACTACACACATCCAATCCACCATTGCGACGCAGCATCTCTAACCCGTGTACCGCCGCTCGCAACCCATCCATCGTGGTCGTGATCGGTATCCCGCGTATCACCGCATGCGATCGCATCCGGATTTCATCCATACGCGGAGCGGCTCCACTAGAGGGGGTATTAATGATCCACCCCATCTGCTTCTCCTCAATCAAATCAATCACGTTGGGTCGACCATCCGATATCCGGAATAAGGCCCGGCTCGCGATGCCCTGATTCCGCAGGGTCGTGCTCGTCCCCAGCGTCGCGTACAACGTATACCCCAGCTTCTCCAACCGCGGCCCCAGCTCTTCCAGGGCGGCCTTGTCATGATCCCGCACACTCACAAAAATTGCGCCACCTTCCGGCAGCCGGTTACCAGCCGCAAGCTGGCTCTTGAGAAAGGCCAGACCATTCGTACGGTCGATCCCCATCACTTCCCCGGTTGATTTCATTTCGGGCGTCAAGATCACATCGATCCCCGGGAACCGCACAAAGGGAAACACGGCTTCCTTAACGGAAGTATGCCGTGGCACAATCTCCTCCGTAAAGCCCAGCTCCTTGAGCGTACGCCCCGCCATCACCAATGCCGCCAGCTTCGCCAGCGGCACCCCGATCGCTTTGCTCACAAACGGCACCGTCCGGGAGGCACGTGGATTGACTTCCAGCACATAGACCTTTTCCTCATGCACAGCATACTGCACGTTCATAAGCCCCTTCACATGCAAGGCCTTGGCAAACGCATAGGTGTGGTTGCGAATCTGATCCTTGACCGCATCCGACAATGTCGGTGCAGGAATCATACAGGCACTGTCTCCCGAATGAATGCCGGCCAGCTCCACGTGCTCCATGATCGCCCCGACCACGGATGTATCCCCATCACTGATGCAGTCAACATCCACCTCAACCGCATCTTCCAGGTACCGGTCAATCAGAACCGGGCGGTCTTCCGAAACTTCAACCGCCTCCGTCATGTACCGGCGCAGCATCTCGTCGTCATACACGATGACCATGGCCCGGCCACCCAGCACAAACGACGGACGCATCAGCACCGGATACCCAATCTTATTGGCTATCGCCTCTGCTTCCGACACACTGGTCGCCAAGCCATTGCTCGGTTGCGCAATGCCCAGCTTATTTGCCAGTTCCTGGAAAAACTTACGATCCTCGGCCGCTTCAATGTCAGCGGGCCGCGTCCCGATGATCCGGACCCCGTTGGCTTCGAGCTGCTCTGCCAGGTTCAGCGGGGTCTGTCCACCAAACTGCACGATCACCCCATCGCACCCCTCATGCTGGTAAATGTGCAGCACATCCTCCAGCGTCAACGGCTCAAAATAGAGTCGGTCACTCGTGTCATAATCCGTACTCACCGTTTCCGGGTTGCTGTTCACCATCACGGTTTCATATCCTGCTGCCTGCAAGGCATACGAGGCATGCACGCAGCAATAATCAAACTCGATGCCCTGCCCGATCCGATTCGGTCCACCGCCAAGTATCATGATCTTCTTTGCGGCCGTCTTTTCAACCGGCACCGCATCGCCATAGGTCGAGTAAAAATAGGGTGTGTACGCCTTGAATTCTGCCGCACACGTATCGACCAGGCCATAGATCGGTCGCAGCCCGAGCTTCTCGCGGGCTGCGCGCACGTCTGCCTCCTGCGTTTGCAACAAATAGGCCACCTGACGGTCAGAATACCCAAACGCCTTTACCTGCTCGAATAAAGGCACATCCGCCGCCAGCTTCGCCAAACTGCCCGCACCACGTATTTCATCCTCGTACTGCGCCAGCTCCTCGAACTGACGCAAAAACCAGCGATCCATGTGAGTGAGCTTGTAGAGGCGCTCCACATCCCAGCCCCGCCGAAACGCCGCTCGCACCGCAAACACGCGGCTGGCATTTGGACGCTGCAGCACCTCTTCCAGATGGGGGTCGCTCAAGGATTCCCAGGCACCATCCTTACCATCCGCCCCATATCCGGAACGGCCCGTCTCCAGTGACCGCATGGCCTTCTGGAACGACTGCTTGAAGGTGCGGCCGATACTCATCGCCTCCCCAACCGATTTCATCTGCGTCCCGAGCGTGTCATCCGCCGTGGCAAATTTCTCGAAGGCAAAGCGGGGCACCTTGGTAACCACATAATCCAGAGTCGGCTCAAAGCAGGCCGGTGTCTCACGGGTAATATCATTCGGAATCTCATCCAGCGTGTATCCCACCGCCAGCTTTGCCGCAATCTTGGCAATCGGGAAACCCGTCGCCTTGGATGCCAGGGCCGATGAGCGCGACACCCGAGGATTCATCTCGATCACCACCATACGCCCGTTGTCCGGATGGATCGCAAACTGCACATTGGAACCACCGGTCTCTACACCAATTTCCCGCATGACAGCAAAAGAGGCATCCCGCATCTGCTGATACTCCCGATCTGTCAAGGTCTGGATCGGTGCCACCGTAATGCTATCCCCCGTATGGACCCCCATCGGATCCACATTCTCGATCGAGCAAATGATCACGCAATTATCCTTGCGGTCCCGCATCACCTCCATCTCGAATTCCTTCCACCCCAGGATGGATTCTTCAATCAGGACTTCGGACGTCGGGCTGTAGAAGAGGCCGCGCTGCACAATCTCCGCAAATTGGTCGTCATCGTACGCAATGCCGCCCCCTGTTCCACCCAGCGTAAAGCCCGGCCGAATGATCAACGGATAGGTTTTCAGATGGGCACGGGCCGCCCAGGCCTCATCCATCGTATGCGCCGACAGACTGCGCGGCAGATCCAGCCCGATCCGTCCCATGGCCTCCTTGAAGGCATTGCGGTCCTCGGCCTTGTGGATCACCTCCGAACGCGCCCCCAGCATCTCCACACCATGGCGTTCCAGCACGCCGGATGCTGCCAGATCCATCGCCAGGTTCAGCGCCGTCTGCCCACCCAGGGTCGGCAACAGCGCGTCCGGACGCTCACGACTGATGATCTGGCCCACCACATCCACATCCAGTGGCTCCAGATACGTTCGATCCGCAAACTCGGGATCGGTCATGATCGTAGCCGGATTGCTATTCACCAGCACGATCTCATAGCCCTCCTCACGCAAGGCCTTGCAAGCTTGTGCACCCGAGTAATCGAACTCACACCCCTGCCCGATCACAATCGGCCCCGAGCCAAGGATCATGATCTTATGTATGTCTGTACGCTTCGGCATCGCTTTTCATCCTTCTGCATGTTCCGGCATCCATGTATGTGCCACATATCTCAATCAGTTCTTATCCTGTTATTGCGAACGATGCTGCAAGGCAGCTCCTACAAATCCTTTGAATAATGGATGCGCCTGCAGCGGCGTGGATTGAAATTCCGGATGGAACTGGCATGCCAGAAACCAGGGATGTGCCGGATTCTCAATCATCTCCACCAACTCGCCATCCGGAGACAGACCCGAGAATACGAGTCCTTTGGCCTCCATATCCGCCCGATACGCATTATTGAACTCATAGCGATGCCGGTGGCGCTCGGCAGCCGATTCGCTGCCATAGCACTGGGCGGCCTTTGAGCCTGCCGCCAAGTGGCAGGGATATGCTCCGAGGCGCATGGTGCCCCCCTTTGTATATACCCCGCGCTGCGATTCCATCAGATGAATCACCGGATGCGGCGTATCCGGCACAAATTCACTGCTATTGGCCCCGGTCAATCCGCAGACACCCCGCGCAAAATCCATCACCGCACACTGCATGCCAAGGCAAATCCCGAAAAAGGGAATGCCATTCTCGCGGGCATACTGAACCGCAGCAATCTTACCCTCGATACCACGGTCCCCGAACCCGCCGGGCACCAGGATGCCATGCACACCGGCCAGCAAGGCCGCAGCCCCTTCGCTCTCCACTTCTTCCGACTCGATCGGACGCATCACAACCCGCACGCGATGCGCAATGCCCCCATGCGTCAAAGCCTCATATATGCTCTTGTAGGCATCCTGCAGACTGATGTACTTACCTACAACCGCAATCTCCAGCTCGCCTTCCGCCGGAGCAACCAACGTGCCGATCATATCCCGCCAATCCTGCAATTCGAGCGCGCCGTGCTCCAAATGCAACAAGGTCAGAATAAACGTATCCAGCCCCTGATCCGCCAGCGAAAGCGGCACCTCGTAAATGGAGTTGGCTACATCCTGCTCTTCGATCACAAGCTCCCGGTCTACATTGCAGAACAACGCCAGTTTTTCCTTCTGCTCCTGGTTCATGGGGCGCTCACAGCGGCAAACCAGAACATCTGGCACGATGCCGATCGAGCGCAAGATCCCGACGGACTGTTGCGAGGGCTTCGTCTTCATCTCCCCCGCGGCACTGATATAGGGCACCAGGGTCACATGCAGAAACAATCCATTCGTGCGCCCGATCTCCTGCCGGAACTGCCGAATCGCCTCCAGAAACGGCAACGACTCGATATCGCCCACCGTACCGCCAATCTCGGTAATCACAAAATCGACATCCTCCGCATCCAGCGAGCGGATAGCCGCCTTGATCGCATCCGTGATGTGCGGAATCACCTGTACCGTTTTGCCCAGATACCCACCCTCGCGCTCACGCGATATCACATCACTGTAAATGCGCCCGGTCGTAAAATTACTTTGCTGCGTGCAATCGGTGCCGGTAAACCGCTCGTAATGGCCAAGATCCAGATCGGTTTCGGCCCCATCCACGGTCACATACACCTCACCGTGCTGGTAAGGAGACATCGTGCCCGGATCCACATTCAGATACGGGTCCAGCTTTTGCATCCGCACCCGGTACCCCCGGCGCTGCAACAGCAATGCAACCGATGCTGCCGTCAACCCCTTACCCAGAGAGGAAACGACCCCTCCCGTTACAAACAAATGCTTTGTCATGAGACTCCCAAAATTGCTGCCTTTTCCTGCCGGACCACCACGCCCAACTGCTTGGATCCAGACGCGTCAGCTTACGAAAAAACGGGATACCGGCTATTCTCTCCCTCGGGGAGGGCACTTTGCACCTCAAAACCTCCCCTGTCAAGAATGGACTTTCCCCTTCCAGCAATCCGGATTTCGGGCTTCTTTCGGACTGCGGTACGCTCACATATTCAGGGGCAGTTCGCGACGCATCTCCAACGCATGCTTATGCGACGTCACACCGCGGATATCCGTAGGATACTCTCCCGTAAAGCAGGCACTGCAGAAGCGCTCATTCCCGTTGAACGGCACAAACAGTCCTTCCAGACTCAAATACCCCAGTGTATCCGCATCCAGAAACGTTCGAATGGACTCCAAATCACGATCCCCGGCAATGAGCTCGGTCGTGGTGGGGAAATCGATACCATAAAAACATGGATGCTGGATCGGCGGACACGAAATCCGCATATGTACTTCCGTTGCGCCTGCCTCACGTAACCGCTGCACGCGCCGACGCGCGGTAGTACCGCGAACGACCGAATCATCCACAACAACCACCCGCTTGCCCTTGACCACCTCTTTCAGCACGGCCAGCTTCAGATCCACGCCGCGGGAACGATCCTGTTGCTGCGGCATGATAAACGTGCGCCCCACGTAGTGATTGCGGATAAATCCATGCTCCAGGCGAATCCCACTCTCTATCGAATATCCCAAAGCTGCGGAGTTGCCACTATCCGGCACCGATATGACAATATCAGCATCTACAGGATATTCGCGTGCCAATTGCCGCCCGTACTCCACGCGTATTTCATGTACATTGCGCCCGAACACCACACTATCGGGGCGGGCAAAATAGACCACCTCAAAGATACAACTGGCAGGCTTGGTCTCCTGCCCTTCCGCAAAAAAACTACTGTGCATGCCAGCTTCATCAAACACGACCAGTTCACCGGGCTCCACATCACGTAAAAACGTTGCCCCCACTTGATCGAGTGCACACGTCTCACTTGCAACGACGTATCCCCCATCCAAGGTACCGATCGACAGTGGCCTGAACCCATACCGATCCCGCGCAGCAATCATACAATGATGCGTCATCAGCAGGAAGCAGAATGCACCTTCCAGCTCTGCCAAGGCGCGCGCCACACGTTGCGGTCGCATCCGGTACATCGGGTCAGCCAGCAAATGCACCAGCACCTCGCTATCCGTCCCCGTCTGGAAAATGGCCCCAGCCTCCTGGTACATCTGCCGCAACTTACCGGCGTTCACCAGATTGCCGTTGTGCGCAACAGCCCAGATGCCATCCACACACTCTGCCACGAGTGGCTGCACATTCTGAATCCGCGTAGAACCCGTTGTAGAATACCGGACGTGGCCGATCCCGATATGCCCCGGCAACGCACGCCAGTCCTGTTCGGCAAACACCTCGTTTACCAGTCCCTGCCCGCGTACGGAATAGACATCCCGTCCATCAGCCGTTGCAATGCCCGCACCCTCCTGTCCGCGATGCTGAAGCGTAAAAAGCCCTTGATACATGATCGGGCTTACATCCGGCACACCGTATGCACCAAAAAGCCCACAATACTCCTTAGGATACTCTGCACGACACCCATCTGTTTGCATATACCTCTGCTCCGGTTCGTGGCACGCTGCCTCGCTTGAAAACCCGTACCCTACCATGCTCCTGCCCGGACTGCAATCGCAACCCTCAGATTATCTATACGCATTTGCAAAAGAAGGGCATTGACAGTCGCGCTATGATTGCCTATAAACACAAGTCTTTTCGATCAGGCGAGGTAGCTCAGTTGGTAGAGCAGAGGACTGAAAATCCTTGTGTCAGGGGTTCGATTCCCTTTCTCGCCACCATTTTC
>CAZRCN010000083.1:0-11139 GCA_964598575.1 uncultured Victivallales bacterium
TCAAACACTTTCCGAAACCAACTGTCAACCGAACAGCCCGACAATGAAACACATAAAACCAAGCCAACCTACCCTGCCCCCACCGGACAGCCTCGCTGCCAGCCGGGTCCTTCCCCTTTGTACAACCCAATGGCTCGGCCGATCCTGCTACACCGTATCGGAAACCACAACCTCAACCAACCACGAGGCACGACGACTCGGGGAACATGGCGGACCGCATGGCGCCGTCGTGGTCGCCGATACGCAGACCGACGGACGCGGCCGCCACCAGCGCGCATGGATCAGTCCCAAAGGTGTCGGTTTGTATGTTTCCGTGTTGCTGCGCCCGCACCTGCCCCTGGAACAGGCCCCCCTCATCGGTATAGCCGCCGCCGTTGCCGCCGCCAGTGCCATCGAAACCACCACACCGCAGCTCGACCCTCGCATCAAATGGCCCAATGATATCCTCATCGACGAAGGCAAGGTTGCCGGGATTTTAGCCGAATCCCATACCCTGCCTGATGGCTCCTTCTTTATCATCGTCGGCCTTGGCATCAACGTCAACACCCCGCAAGAACAACTCCCCCCGCGCCCCCGTTTCCCAGCTTCATCCCTGCTGCAAGCGAGTGGACACACCATCTCCCGCACCAAACTCCTGGCGCAGTGGCTCACCGACCTCGAGCCGCTGGTAACATCCATAGAGGCACAGCAGCCTACCCACGTTCTGCACGCTTGGCAGCAGCGTGCCTACCGGATCAACCAACCCGTCTGCCTCGAAACAGCCGGGCAGCGCCACCAGGGCAAACTGAAGGGTATTGCCTCCGACGGCGCCCTACAACTGGAAGCCCCCGACGGAACCATACACCACATCCTCTCCGGCGACCTCCTGCCCAACCCGCCATCCGTACCACCATATCGGTGCATCACGCTTGCCGAATAACATAGCCCTTAATCCGGATATAGCCTCATCCAGGTGTGTCCATTCCTTGTACCTGATTTCAAGTGACAATAAATGCTTGCAGGAGCGATCAACTTATCGCAACCATGCTGGATGTGCTTTTTACACCTGATCCATATATAGATTGCGGAGTTTTATGAAAAAACGATCGATTGCCTACCTGATTACCGCCTTGTGGCTCGTGCCTGCGCTTGCCCTGCAAGCCGCACCGGCCGAGCATGCTGAGGCCATAGCCGACAGCATGACACACCGCATGATGATGCTTGCCATCCAGATGGGCATCCTCCTTATTGCAGCAAAAATCGGCAGCCTGCTCGCCGCCAAGCGCAACCTGCCAGGCGTAGTCGGTGAATTGATGGCCGGCATCCTCATGGGGCCCTACCTCCTGGGGGCCCTGCAGCTCCCCGGCTTTCCCCATGGCCTTTTTCCGTTGTTCTCGGAAGAGTTTGCCGTTAGCCCCGAACTCTATGGCGTCGGTACGGTTGCCTCGATTGTCCTCATGTTTACGACTGGCCTCGAAACCGATCTGCGGCTCTTTTTGCGGTACTCCGGACCCGCCTTCCTGATCGGGCTTTCCGGTGTGATCGCCTCCTATCTCGCCGGCAGCGCCATGGGCGTCCTCCTCTTCCCTCTCTTTCTTCCCGGCTCGTATACCATGCTCTCTCCGGCCTGCATCATGCTCGGTATTGTCTCAACCGCAACCTCGGTCGGCATCACCGCCCGCGTCCTCTCCGAAAAACGCAAACTCGACACCGCCGAAGGCACCACCATCCTCGCCGGGGCCGTTATCGATGATGTTCTCGGCATTATTTGTCTTGCGGTCGGAATGGGCGTCATTGCCGCCAGTCAAACCGGCAACGGTACCGTGAATTGGGCTGCCATTGCCCGTATCGCGGCAAAATCCATCGGTGTCTGGTTAGGGGCCACCGCAATAGGTCTGCTGGCAGCCCGCCATATCAGCAGCTTCCTAAAGCAGGTACCGGATCGTGCGGACATCAGCATCATGGCGACCGGGCTGGCCTTGCTCCTGGCAGGACTGTTTGAAGAGGCTCGCCTTGCCATGATCATTGGTGCCTACGTTATGGGCCTCTCCCTCTCGCGCACCGACATATCGCAGGTAGTACAAGACTTCCTGCACCCTATCTATAAGCTGCTCGTACCCATTTTCTTTGCCGTAATGGGTATGCTCGTTAACGTGCGTCTCCTCTTAGACCCCCGCATCTTCCTGTCCGGAGTGGTGTTCATGATTGTCGCCAATGCCGTCAAGGTTGTTGGCTGCGGGGCTCCAGCCTTACTGTTCGGATTCAACCTGCGGGGTGCATTCCGTATTGGTGCCGGCATGATGCCGCGCGGCGAAGTCGCCCTCATCATGGCTGGCATCGGTCTCGCCGCCGGCCTGCTGCCCAATGAGGCCTTCAGCATGATCATCCTCGCCACCCTTCTCACCACCCTCATTGCCCCGGCCCTCCTCGCCCTGCTCTTCACAAACCCGCGCTCCGGACAACGCAACCCGGCCCGGGAACCGGATACTACCACCCTCACATTCCAGTTCCCCTCCGAAGCCACCACCGACCTGCTCGTCGTGAAACTGCGCCAGGCGTTCGAGTCAGAAGGCTTTTTCGTGCACTTGATCAATGCCCCCCAGAAGCAATACCGCATCATGAAGGATGATGTATTTATCCGGTTCGAAAACAAACCCACCCGACTGATCTTCTCGTGCGATCCCGCCCAGCAAACCTTCATCAAAACCGCCATGTTTGATGTGCTGGCCGAATTTGAACGAACGATTAACGAGCTACGCAAACCCATCAACCCCTCGAATCTGTTGCAATCCTCTGCATCTCAGGCCGACACAACCGCACAAACCCAGATCCCGCATCAGGAACGCATGCGTCAAGCCCTGCAAAAAGATCTTTGCATACCCCGGCTCCTGTCTGAAACGAAAGAGGACCTTCTGCAAGAAATGACCAACAAGATCAACGAGTACGGTCTCTTGCAGGATCCCGAGCAGGCCTTGGAGGATGTCTTGCAAAGGGAACAAAGCATGTCAACCGGCATGCAAGATGGCATTGCCATACCGCACGCCCGCACCGAGGCCGTACAGCAACTCGTATGCGCTATCGGGCTCAAACCCGAGGGAATCGACTTCGGGGCACTGGACGAAAAACCGTCGCGTATCTTCGTACTGACCCTATCCCCACGCAAGGGAGCCAACCCCCATATCCAGTTCATGGCATCTGTCAGCCGCATCCTTTCGAATCCAGAGACACGCACAAAACTACTGGCAGCACAAACCTCGGATGACATGCTGCGCGTGCTGGAAGGCAAGCCCCCCCAGGCGCGCGCGCAACGGGTGCTCTCGCCTGTGCGTGCCGCCATGCGTGCCGCCCTGTCGGCCTCCTCGCACCGCAAACCACCGCAGGACATGCATACCTATATCCGGCCTGAACTCGTTACGCCCCATTTGCAGGGACAGGATCGCGAGGCGGCCTTTACAGAGCTCGTCCAGCTCATGAAAAAAGCCGATGCCATACACAGCACCGAAATCATCCTGGAGCAAATCCTGAGCCGGGAGCAGGCGATGTCCACCGCTATGGAGCATGGCATTGCCATTCCGCATGCACGGACCGATGAAGTCACCCAGCTAACCTGTGCCATCGGCATCCATAAGGAAGGACTGCAACTCGGAGCGCCCGATCAGTCCCGCTCCCATATCCTGATCCTCACCCTTTCCCCGAATACAACCTCCGCCCCGCACATCCAGTTCATCTCGACCCTCACCCAGAAACTGGATGCCAACCGCCGGCAGCGTTGTCTGGCAGCCAAAGACGACCGCACCCTCTACCAGATCCTCACAGAGCCCATCAGCTAACCGCGCAGTCCACCACAATCTTCCGATTGAGAAGGTATGTGAGCGCGTGGGTGCGTGCGTATGTGCGAACGACGATCATCCGGGGTCCCACCGGCCACTGGTTACTGGCCTCTGCTTACTGAATACTGGCTACCGGCTCTGGCTACCGACCTACTCCTCCAACGGAGGCAGCACCCCCTCGCGCACAAGCTGTGCATCCTGCTCCGGGGTCAGGGGAATGGGTAAAGGCGGCGCCCCCTCACGGATCGCCTGCATATTGTACTCTTCCAAATGACGGTCCAGCACGGCCCCCGTTAGTGCCGGCACCTGCTCCGCGCGGCGTTTCTCCTCCTCCATACGGATGGCCCGCCCGGGGGAAACGACCCGACGACGCACCGCACCGCTGCTACGACTGCCATTGCGTCCGCCACTCCGTGCCGCGCCACTTGCAAGGCCTGCGGCTGCACGTGCCGCCCGACTGCCACCCCCACTGGGCGCACCGCCCCCCATACGCAGCTCGCGCTGTTCATCCCCCTTTTGCAAAAGCACCGTCTCGGCACCGTAATCTGCCGACACAACCTTGATCCCGTCCTCCTGATCGCCCACAAACAGAAAATACGTCTTGGGTGGTTTCACGGCCTGATCCACAAACCCGACCCGGATATCCCCTTGGCTGATCGTCATGGCCACCAGCCGCATCGTATCGGCAAAGGAAGGCCCCGTCTGCACCGGTGGCGGTGCAGCCACTTCCACTGCATCTTGCTCGACATCGCCAAACGGACGGCGTTCCAGAATCACCTCGTACCGCGAAAACTCTGTTACGCGGGCCTGCGCAGCAATCACGGACAGCAGGCATAACATCGATATTCGTTTTGTGTACACCATCTACCTCTCTCAATCGCGGGGCGGCAAAATGCCTTCGCGCACAAGCTGTTCGTCCATCTCTTCCGTAATGGGGATTGGCAGGGGCGTCTTACCCTCGCGGATCAAACGCATCTGATACTCCCGTAGCTGTCGCTCCACTTCCTGCTCCGTCAGATTCCGCGAAGCCTCGGCCCGGCGCCGCATCTCTTCCAGCCGTTTCCGCCTCCGCTCGGCATAGGAATCGGTGCTAGCTGCGGCACCACGATTATCTTGTGCGGCACGCACCACCGCTGGGGTGGCAGAGCGGGTCGGCGCGCGTTGGGCAGAGTCCTTTCGCCCTCCCCCCTGATTCGAAGCCCCCATTTGCATCCAGTATTGCTCGCCATCCTTGCTGACAAGCGCCTGCTCCCGGTCGTAATCCGTATCCAGCAAGGTGAGTCCATCCTGCCCCTCCCCTTCATACAAATAATAGACGCGCGGCGGACGAACCGATTCATCCAGTATGCCTGCCTGCGGCCCCGCCGGACTCTCTGTCAAGGCCACCAGCCGCAATTTCGACACAAAGGCCGGAGGCTCATCGGAAGGTGCCACCACTTCGGGTGGCGGTGGTTCAGGTTCAGCGGCAGCAAAGGGTTGCCGGTTCAAAATGACGCTATAACGGGCAAAGTCTGCCGCTTGTGCGATCGACCCCATACCCACACAAAGCCCGAGAAGGGCAACCAGCACAACGCCCTGCCGCCCCAAAAAAACGGTGACCCCGGTATCCGTATTCGCCATACCGAATGATCGTATCCCTGACCCTACATATAGTTTATCTCGCACGTCCATACCCATAGTTTACCACAAAACCGCATCGCGTCCATTCTCATTTCAATCCGAACGGCAGGCCGGACACCGACACCCGTGTGGCTCGATAAATGCCCGGAAATATTCCTCCCCGTAATCATACCCCAGCTCTTCTCCCGCCGCGATCCGTCTCTTCGCAAATACATAAATGCGTCCCCGCAGGATCTGGATCTCGCAATTGGGACGGCAACGATGATTGATATAGCGAGCCAGGTTTGCGCGTGGACTCCCATCCACATACCGGTCGCGATTCGTCTGGAACAGGTAACGTGTACGAAATCCAAGAATATCAGCGTAGCGCAGAATCGGCCCCCAATACTCCAGCACAAATCCGCCCGCCTCTATCGGCGCCTCCGTATATAGACCGAGCCCCGCCTTGGACCGCCGCACACGTAAATGCCGCTGCACTTCGTTATATTTTTTCGGCAAGGGTTTTGGATGTTTCATGCGCCCCATCTTAACGGCTCAGCGGCCTGGATCAACCCTGAATCCTAGTGAATATGCCTGTTCGAACCTCACCTGCGAAACCGGATTGATTCCTCCACCGATATAGGGCAACATAGTGCCATTCGCAGCACAAGGAGGCGCGCATTATGAAAATCTTCACATATGGTCTGCTGTTAACCGGCTTGCTCTTTGCTACCATTTCCTTCGGCGAAGAGACCGTACGCAGCTTCTATCTCGAAGGCGTACGAACCGGGAAGCAGCACGGCCCCTTCCCGTTCCAAACCAACAGTCGCATCACGCTTAGCTCCGGCACCTTCCGGCTCGACGTCCTCTCCCAAAAAGGTAATTTCCTATTGACGGATGAAGATACCGGCAATGTATTCGGGGTATACGAACTCGTTCCCGGCCGTATCATCGATGCCGGATACAAGCTCTTTACGATCTCCGGCATCCATCTGCGCACCCCGCCCCCGCCGGCAGCGCAGCCCGAACCACCACAACCGCCCCGATCGCGCCCGCAACAATCGACGCGGACATCGCCGCAACCTCGCACCCCCAGTCGGATCCCGCCTTCCGCCGCAACAACCATATCCCCCTCCCGCTTGCAGCGCCAGCCCGCTGCGCCGCGCTTCACGGCAGGCGTCACGTTCGATCTCTTCAGCCAGATCGCCTACGAATGGTCGATCAACGGACAAGACCGCAACAGTGCACCCTTCATCGAGCGCCGTGGCGCCACCCTCTACCTCACCACCCATCTCGTAACCGTCGAGGCAGGGTTACTTACCGAGGGCGAATGGAAGGAAACATTTGACGACCCGTTCGGCGTCCAATTCGAAGACGCCACCCTCACCCGCGGAACCGGATGGAAGGCCGCCATCAAGCTCGATCTGCCGCTCTGGCAGGAAGACCGCTGGTCCGCATCCGCTAGCGGCAAACTGCAGCACCAGGAAGAATCCTTCACACTGGCATATGGAACGTGGCAATCCGAGCCAACCGCCACCAATGCACCGTCCGACGGCGGTACCAACAACGTCCCCCTCATCCCGCCCTCTCCCAGATGGCAACGTTCCGAGCTGGAAGACGATGCCACCCTCACCGAAACCCTGCTTTCCTTTGGGCTGCAAATCGACTACCAGGCCCCGGGATGGTTCTGCTATGCGGGATTGCACGTCTGGCCCTGGACCGATACCGAGCTCGACGCAACCATCCAAGGCGAATTCGATGCGTTTTCCCTCGACTTCTCCCGCCGTGATCCTGTGTCAGCCTTCGGCGGTCTTGGCTTCCGCTATCAGCAGCTCCACGCCTACGCCGAAGCAGAAGCCGGTGGCGTCAATCGCGTGCGCCTCGGCCTCTACATCCCCTTCTAGCCAGTACCTTCATGCCAACCACTACATGCAGTAGTTTTCTTGGAACACAACCACAATATACGGAAACACATTTTGACGCTTTCATCACCACAACTGTAGGGCGCGAATGGTCTTCAGACCTTCGCGCCGAGACCTATCCTGCGGCCTGACCAATAAACTGCTTTTGTGCAACCTATACACGCGGCTGCAAGGTCTCCGACCATTTCAACCCGACAAAAAACAGAAAGCCCAAGTTTCTCCATTGCATGATCCGAGCACGCTCGGGGCGCAGCCACGGGAGTGCGTTGTATTTATGTAAGTGATTTTTATTACATGGTTTGCATGTGACTCACTCCTCGATCTTCAATGTCCAATATCCAACAAGGAATGTCCAATATCCAAGTACAATACAGTGGAACAGCCTGAATTTGTCCCTTTCCGACCCTTGTTCGGTTGGATATTCCGTGTTGGATATTGGATATTCTTTCCAACTCCCTGTCAGTCAGTTACAAGTGAGAAACGCACACCCGTGGGGGCGCAGCCGACCCGCGCGCGTATATGCGGTCGAAGCGTCCATGTGCCGTGGTTCGATACGTCGGCCTACTGCATCAGGATCGAGAGCCAGCGTCTACCATTGGAGCCCAGTTGCCAGCTTTCCCCGCGCTGGACCACATGCCGCAATCCATTGCGACCGAGTACCTCCGTATCCGCGTGCAGAACACGCGGGAAGGGCCCCACAGCTTCCTCCCCGGCAGCAGGGCGTCCCTGCACCACAACGCCGCCCTCCGAAACCGACAGCACCATCACACCCGACGGCGGCCCCTCGCCCTCCCATAGATCGGGATACCGCCTAAAATAATCCAGCGGGCGTTGCATCCGAATCGCAAGCTCGAATGCCACCGGTGCCGCCTGCAAATAACGCAGCATGGAAAAAGTCTGAACGGAATCCTCGCTCTCATACAGTGCCAGCGGTGGAATACCCGTCAAATTCCAACCATGATGGACCCCATGCAAGTTGCGGATGTCCTTGGCCCGCGTCCATGCCGGAAACCGACGGTTCTGGATCATGCCCACCTCAAAATGCAGATGCGAGCGCACCACAGGAATGATCGAAGCCGGCGTATTCCCCATAATCCCCAGCACCGTGCCGCGTTTTACCTTCTGCCCCGGACGCAAATCCTCTGAAACCGAACGCAAATGGGCATACAAGCTGTATATCGTGCCTACCGCATCCTCATGCTCCAGCACCACGTACAAGCCGTAATTCGAATGTCCGATCGTGCGGTTCGCATATCCGACCCGTCCATCCTCAATCGCCCGCACCGGATCCAGCGCCCGATTGCGGCGATCCCGCTCCAGCGCGGCAATATCGATGCCCTCATGAAAAGACGGCAATATCCGCCCCCCCACATTCCGGGTGCGTGTGCTGCCGTAATGGGCCGACTCTATCCGTCCCGATGCCGTTGCCTGGTATACGGCTGGATCCTCCCGCCGCAACAAGCCGCGTTGGGCCGTTGGAAACCCTACCTCCATCGGACGAATCGCAGGGGGCTGCGGAACCTCAGGACGGCTGTTTACTGCGTGAACGGCTTGACCGGCAGGCTCTCGAGCACGCCCTGCCCTGCGCGGCCCCATCCACCACCAGACAAACACCACATCCACAACCAGCAGTGCAAACAACCACCACCATCTACGCCAGAACCGGGACCACATCATTACTGCCTATACCCTCAATCTACTTGTCCGTAATCGCACCCTCGGATGCCGGGCCCACCTGCCGCGCATACTTCGCCAGCACACCGCGTGTGTAGCGCGGGCGCGGTTGCTTCCAGGCCGCCTTGCGACGCTTCAACTCCGCCGCGGCCACAGCCAGCGTGATGGTACGCTTCTCCGCGTCAATCGTAATCAGATCCCCGTTCTTAACCAGAGCCAACGGTCCCCCAACATACGCCTCCGGCGTAATATGTCCAACGACAAATCCATGACTCCCGCCGGAAAACCTGCCATCCGTGATCAGGGCCACATCCTGTCCGAGCCCTTTCCCCATAATAGCACTGGTTGGCGAGAGCATCTCGCGCATGCCCGGACCGCCCCGTGGCCCCTCATATCGGATCACGACCACATGCCCTTTGCGAATGCGGCCATCCAGAATCGCAGCTAACGCCTTCTCCTCCGACGCAAACACCTTCGCCTTCCCGGAAAACGACGTTCCCTCCTTGCCCGAAATCTTGGCCACCGCCCCCTCCGGCGCCAAATTACCAAACAACATCACCAAGTGGCCCGTCTTCTTGATCGGGTCCGACAGCGGCCGTATCACGCGCTGGCCCTTCGGATACCGTTTTACGCCCCGCAGATTCTGCGCCAGCGTCTTGCCCGTCACCGTCAGGCAACTGCCATCCAGCAACCCCGCATCCAGCAACATCTTCATCAGTGGCCTCGTACCCCCGATCCGAACCAGATCCGCCATCACATATTTGCCACTCGGCTTCAAATCCGCCAGGACCGGCACCTTTTTGCCAACCCGTGTAAAATCATCCAGTGTCAGCTTCACGCCCGCCGCATCCGCCATGGCCAGCAGATGCAGAACCGCATTCGTGGATCCACCAAGAGCCGTGACGACCGTCACGGCATTCAGGAATGCCTTGCGCGTCAGGATATCCCTGGGCGTAATACCCGCACGAATCAACTGCACCACCGCCTCACCCGCACGGCGGCAATCCTCCCGCTTGTCCTTCGAAACAGCCGCCTGCGCCGAACTATTCGGCAAACTCATCCCCATTGCCTCAATCGCCGAGGCCATCGTGTTCGCCGTATACATCCCGCCGCAGGAGCCCGGCCCGGGAATCGAGCAACACTCGATATCGTGCAGTTCCGCAGCATCCACATCGCCGCGCGCGTGCGCACCAACCGCCTCGAATACCGAAACAATATCCACATCCTGACCCTTGTGGTGCCCCGGCAGGATCGTGCCACCATACACAAACACCGCCGGACGGTTCAGCCGTGCCAGTGCCAGCATGCAGCCCGGCATGTTCTTATCGCAGCCCCCGATCGCAACCACCCCATCAAACGCTTCACAGCCCACAACCGTTTCCACCGAATCCGCAATCACCTCTCGCGACACCAGCGAATACTTCATCCCCTCCGTCCCCATCGAGATGCCATCCGAAATCGTGATCGTATTGAAGATCACCCCCTTGCCTCCAGCCGCATTCACCCCCTGCTCCGCCTCACGGGCCAGCTCATCAATATGCATGTTGCAGGGCGTGACCATACTCCACGTCGAGGCTATCCCCACCTGCGACTTCTTAAAGTCCTCATCCGAAAACCCAACCGCATGCAGCATCGCCCGGCTCGCAGCCCGCTCTACCCCCTCCGTGATCGCCGACGAATACTGCCGATGCCCACTACACCCACATCCTTGCTTGCGTTTTACTGCCATCTCTCGTCCTCCTTCGCTCTTCCAGATTAGTCCTCCCAATACCCTAGAATACACAACTGGTAAAAGTCCAACAGAATCAACCAGAGGGCAAACGCATCGTAATTCTGGCATTATCCGTATGTAGGGTTACTAGAGACCGATAAGTCGATCGACCATGGGTATCCGAGTAAGCGTTGCGACAATGTGCGCGTTGAAGTGTGCGATTAAGTGTTCGGACCGTGCAAAGCCCTCACGTACTCGCATTCCTTAACCGCCACCCTTTCCCGGACACCCATAGTCGACATCACTTGCAACGGATTGGGCGCTTCGGGTAAGCAGTTCGGGTAAGGGTGGAAAGCGAATGAAGGTCCAACCTAGCCCAAAGCGGCAGCAATTTGTTCAATATCTTGTGGGGTATGGGCTGCAC
>CAZRCN010000084.1:0-11111 GCA_964598575.1 uncultured Victivallales bacterium
TCGAACCCGCAACCACCGGATCGACAGTCCGGTACTCTAACCAATTGAGCTACGCCCCCACTTGTACGGTCAAATCACGAACTGTCTTTCTAGCCGGAACCGGCTGCTGCTGCAAGCAAAAAAATACCTGCAGTTGTGTTTTTTTTGGTTTGGGTTTCGGCTTGTGCATGGCGATCGTCACGCAGGGCGCTTGCTTCACGGGTTGCCACAATAGATACATTGTGGGGATGACCGCTTTTGGCTGGTTTGATACGGGGTACATGCGGTACGGTTATGGTGTGGAAGCGGCGTGTAGGCGGCTCATGGACTGCACGCACAAAACACGAGGATACCCATCGACAGAACAACAGAGTGGAGAGTGCAGGGCATGAAAATCAACGAATCGACAGATGCAAATCAAATCCGAGCGTGGATGCAGGAGCACTTGAACGCGTTTGTGCCGGAGATCGAGATGCAGGCGAAAGCGGAGCTGGCAGCCGAGATCAACCGTCTCAAGCAGGAACGGGATGCCGTGATCCTGGGTCACAATTACATGGAGCCAGCCTTGTATCATGCGGTATCCGACATTACGGGCGATTCGTTGGAACTGTGCCACAAGGCTGCCGAGACGGAGCGCTCCGTGATCGTGTTTTGCGGTGTGGAGTTCATGGCCGAAACGGCAAAAATCATCAATCCGGACCGGATGGTGTTGTTGCCGGCGGAGAAGGCGGGTTGTTCGCTGGCGCAGAGCATTACGGCGTCAGATGTACGTAGACTCAAGGAACAGTACCCTGGGGTGCCTGTTGTCACGTATATCAATACGTATGCCGATGTAAAGGCGGAAACGGATATTTGCTGCACGTCCGGTAATGCGGTGCGGATCGTGGAGTCCCTGGATTCTGACACGGTGATTTTTATTCCGGATGAGTATCTGGCTAAGAATGTTGCCCGGGAGACGGGTAAACGGGTTTTGTTTCCGGGTACGGCCGAAGCAGGCTGCAGCGGGGGGCAATCTGCTTTTATTGCCTGGCATGGCAAGTGCGAAGTGCATGAGCTATTCAATGTAGTAGATATTGAGAATGTGCGGCAGCAATTCCCCGATGCGCTCGTGCTGGCACATCCGGAGTGTCCGCCGGATGTGGTAGAGGCCGCCGATTTTTCGGGGAGTACGTCGGCGATGATCCGCTACGTCAAGGAACATCCCGCTGCGCAGTATCTGTTGCTTACGGAGTGCGCCATGGCGGATAACATCATTGCATCGAATCCAGGTGGCGAAGTGCTGCGACTATGCAGTCATCGCTGTCCGCATATGGCGCAAATCACCTTGGAGGATACAAAGGCGGCGCTTGAACAGATGCGCTACCAGATTGAGGTGCCGGAAGAGGTGCGGGTACGCGCAAAAGCCTCCATTGACCGGATGCTGGCTATTTCCTGATACAAACAAGGCGCGCGTGGTATTAGGATTGCTGGCGCTTGATCTCGCGCTCCAGCGCACTGAGCCGCTCCGCAATCTGTAAGCTCCAGGGGTTTTGCGGATGGTCAGCCAGGAAGGATTCGTACAAGGCACGTGCTTCCTCTAGCTGTCCAAGCGCCTGTTTGCAGCGTGCTTCCCCGAGACGGGCCTGTGGGAAGAGATAGTGCTCAGGGTGGTTCCGGGCAAATTGGCTGAAGCCTGCTTCGGCCTCCTGCAGGGCGCCCTGATGGCCTTGGGCTTCCAGGCAGAAGAGTCGACCGAGAACGGCGCTATTTTGCAGCGGATGCTCGGGCCACGATGCCAGAAAGTCCTGGTAGCGCATCATGGCCGCTTCGTAGTTGCCCATATCAAACTGGATTTTGGCGAGGGACAGCAGGGCAATGGGCGCAGCGTCAGCTTTCGGGTATTCGGCGACAATCGTCTCGAAGTCCGCGCTGGAGCGTGCAGCAGCCAGGGCTTGTGCCGCCTGTTCGGCACGGCGTTCCTGACGCGAGAGGAGCGACCATAGGGCCACGCCGACGACAAGTGCTGCCAGTAGGATCGTGACGGCGGTTCCACCGTGTTTGCGTGCCCAAGTCAGGAATTGTTCCCAATCTTCTGCAACAGGGACGGGTTTCTGGGGGAGCGGCTTCTTATGTTTACTCATGAGACCTCACGTGGGTATTCTGCTAGATTCTTGTTTGGGATTAACGGCATGCACCGGCTTGTACGATTCCGCATCACCATGATTTCTCTCAAATATGTACAAGAACATTTATGGGGAAAGGCGCGCTGAATAGCAAGCAACAAAAGAAGAAATTTTGCTGGCAGCCGTTTTCGGGGCCGTTATTGCGCCTTTCACAGATCCCGACACACGCACATACAGTTACAGGGGGCATTCCATGATGAAGTCATCGATGGTGAAGCCCTGGCCGATGTCTTGGCGTTGTTCCCGCATGGTCTGGAAGCCCGCCTTTTGATAGAAGAGAATGGCTTGTGTATTGTGGCGGTTGACTTGTAGCCACAGGGTCTTGCACTGTTGAGCACGCGCCTGCCGCATGGCTTCCTGCAGCATGGCGCATCCGTATCCGCGGTGGCGCATGGTGCGCAGGAGGTAGAGCTTGCTGAGCTTACAGGATCCGGGTGCGGTGATGTGCAGGGCATAAAACCCGATGGGGGTATGTTTTCGTTGTACCAGGACATAGCGCGCGCCTTCGGCCATCTGGCAACGAATGGCATGGGGTGATTGCCAGGCATCCAGCATGTAGGCAACCTGCTCGGCACCAATGATGGGCGTGAAGCATTCCTGCCAAATCGGCACGGCAAGTTCGGCAACGGTTGCAATAGCCGCATCGGTCTGAACGGGGATAAACGTGAGGGCATCGGACGGGCCCTTCATGCGGGCGGCGCTTTCGATTCGCTTCCGGCGGTTCGGGCTTTCTCTGCAAGCATGGCTTCCCGCATGGCCTCGCGCTCCCTGAGGAGTTCAACGAGCAAGTATTTGACAGTCCAGGTTTCGGATGTGGGGGTAACCGATGCCCAGAGGGGGCGAGGTAGGCCGCTTTGCCGGTATCCATCCATGATGGCATTCAATTGGCGACCTGTAAGACCGGATAGTATGACCGCCCGCGGTAGCTCGGGTGCCTCACCCGCATGTGATCCGTCCGGCAGGCGGGCGGCATCCCCCAATGTGAGGGCCAGCACCTCCGGTGCAATGACAATGACCGAAATGTCCGCGATGCCCCAGTCAGGCAGTTGCGTACGTAGTTGCTCTTGTTCGGGGGGCAAAAAGCCGCTGATGAGGATGGCCGGATGCCCATGCATAGGCTGATCGGAGGTATCAATCGGACGGAAGGTCGTTTCGGCTTTTGGCATTGTCATACTCCCTGTGCAGGCTGGGGATGTTCGTCTTGTTGTTGTGCGGATAACGGCGCGTTTCAGGTTGGTCCGGCAAGTTCGCGCAGGAATTCGATCAGGTGCTTGCGGTCCTGCATGTTGTAGCGAGCACTGGTCAGGATGCTGCCAATGCGCAGGGTAAAGGCATCCGGCGGCAGCATTTCGAACATGGACTCATTGGATTGGTCATCGCCCACGGCAAACATAAAATCCCATTTTCGTCCATCCATGTAGGCCTTGAGCATGCTCGCCTTATGGGATTCCGCGTTGCGGATCTCCACCATACGCCCCGCTTCATGAATCTGCAGGTTTTCCATGCCGGCAAAACTGCGTAAGTCTTCCAGCAGTTCGCGGGAGCGAACCTCCCCCAGCTCTTTTTCGGCATTTTCAAAATGCCAGATCAGGGCATAGCGTTTGGTATCGATATAGGAACCGGGCGTGCGAACCACGTATTTTTCGAGAATGGGGAGGGCTTCGTCTTTCCAGGCTGTGGATAGCTCCTGATAGGTGGTCCATTTGTTATCGAGACGAAAGGCGGCATCACTACAGGTGATCAGGTCCACGGAGGACTTTGCAAACCAGGACTCGACGAGCTCACGACTGTTGTCGGTGATCAGGACTACGGTATTGTGGGCGTTGTTTTCTAGGCGTTCAAGGGTATTCAACAAGGCGGCTGGCGGCGGTTTACTGCGGCCATCGCGTGGCACGGGCACCAAGGTACCGTTGTAGTCGAGCAACAGGAGGCGCTTGCGGGATGATTGATAATTCGCCATGATACCGGCAGCCGTCTTGGTATTGAAATTGCGACTGCGAATGGTTTCCTGCTTGGTCTTGATGTTGCGCAAGGATTCGAGGAAGGTAACCGACCAATTCAAGGCGGTGTTGCGTTGCTGTCTTTGGCGCATGCGGGCAAAGGTGGTGATTTGTTTGCGGACCGGCATTGTGAGCGCAGAGGCCAGTGCCTTGACGGAGCCTACCTTGTCGTGCGGGTTAATGATGATGGCTTCGCTGAGCTCGCGTGCCCCCCCCGCAAATTCGCTGAGTACCACAACCCCGCGATCCCCCTCGCGGGCGGCAACGTATTCCTTGCAGATCAAATTCATGCCATCGCGCAAGGACCCCACCAGCAGCACATCCGCCACATTGTACAGGGCAGCAATTTCCTGCCTGTCGCTTTGCAGGTGGCGGTGAATAATGGGGGTCCAGTCTTTCTTGCCATAGCGGTTGTTGATGGTCTTGATGCGTTTTTCGATGTTTTGGGCATAAGCGCGTGTAGGACCGGAGGTACGCTCGCCAAAGGTGCGTATCAGGAAAAGGGTTTTACCGCGGAAGGTTTTGTGGCTGGCAAGCAAGGATTCGATCATGTCGAGTTTTGCATCGATGCCGCGTGTAGGATCCAGGCGGTCGATGGCCAGAACGGTTTTCTGGCCCTGGGTTACCTCCAGCAGGCGTTCCACCTTGCGTTGGAAGGTTTTGGAGGTACGCATTTGCTGAAAGGCCTTGAAGTTGACACCGAGCGAGAAAGCATCCGTATGCACGATACGGTCGCGCGTCGTGACGGATCCAAGCTTGGATTCGAGTCCCAGAATACGGAACAAGCAGCTTTGAAAGTGGCGCGTATATTCGTAGATATGGAATCCGATGAGGTCAGCCCCGAGCATCCCCTGGAGAATCTGCGATCGCCATGGCAAGATCCGGAATAACTCGAAGGAGGGGAACGGGGTGTGCAGGAACAGGCCGATCGAAACGTCGGGAAACGCCTTTCGTATCAGTGCAGGCAGTAGGAGAAGCTGGTAATCATGAATCCAAATGGTGTCGTTGTGCTGGATATGAGGACTGATGGCATCAAAAAAGGCTTTGTTGTAGCGTTCGTATGCTTGCCAGTCCTGTTCTTTAAAGGTGCAGCTTGCGGGGCGATAGTGGAACAGGGGCCAGAGCGTATGGTGGCATAAGGCGTCGGCGTCTTTGGCGGTTTTCTGCAGGTAGAGGGGGATGCATTGGTGTTGTTCCGAGAGCTGTTTGCGGACGGAATTTGCTGCGGAGCGGCTGGCACGGGCGGGGAGTTCAAGGTCGCCGAGCCAGACGCTGTTATAGGCCTGATAGACAGAGCCGATGGCGTTGGCAACCCCGCCCCCCCTTTCGGTGAATACATAGCGGTTCTTGCGCTTGTTGACGAGAAAGGGAAGCTGGTGGGAACAGAAGACGATACGCTCTTCGCTCTCCGGAGTGGGGGTGGCATCCTTATGGCCGGTGTTGTCGACCACCGTGAAGCCGGGGGAGACGAGATAATCAGCCTTGCTGCGCAGGGATTGCACTTCGGTATGCTCTTTTTCCAGCACTTGGAACCGGAACCGGTCTACTTTTTCCTTCTTGCGCTTGAGCTGGGCTTTGCGGGTATCGTGATATGTGAGATCGATCAGTACCCGGATGTCCGCCTCGGCCTCACAGGCGTAGAGCCCTTCTACCAGCACCAGATCGATTTTCTTGAAATCGGTCACCAGTTTATCTTCCTGATTCGTGTAGAGATCGAGAAAGGGGATGGTGGTATGGCGGCCCTGCCGGAAGGATTCAATGTTTTCTGTTAATAATTCCCAGTCGATTTCGTGGAGTCCGACGGACCGCATGCCGTGTTGTCGGCGGTAGGCCGTGCGTTCGGAGGGGGGTACCTTGTAATAGTTGTCGAGATGCAGGATCTTGACGCGTAGCTCCTCGTTATGCAGGACCTTGCGCAAGGATTCAGCAATTTCGGATTTGCCGGAACCGGATTCCCCACCGATGGCTACGACGAGCCTTTGGTGATCATGGCGTCGGATGCGGGCGGACAGCTCGCGTGCGACGCGCTCGTGCTTTTGCTCGATAAGAAGAACGTCGCCGATCATGTTGCCGTTCCTGTGTGGTTGATCGCGTCCAGAAATTCCCGGAAAGCGTGCGGGGAGGGAACCCGGTAGGCCGCATCGGTATCCTTGTCGCCAACTTTTACCGTAACCACTTTCTCGTCATTGAAATAGAGCATGGTTTCGTCGGTCTTGTCGTCGCCGGCACACAGTATGTGTTCATAGACGTTTTCGTTCATAAAGCGTGCCACGGCCATTCCTTTGCTGACATGCTGGCTGCTGACTTCCACGATGCGCTGCCCCTGGTGAATGCAGACCGGCAGATTGGAGATGGCTTCGGTCAGCTCCCCGATCAAGTTGGCGGCCTTCCAGGCACCGAATTCCGGGTCGGCTTGGCGGTAGTGCCAGACGACGGAGGAGTGTTTTTCTTCGACCTTGGTGCTGGGGGTTGACATGGAGTAGAACTCGAAAATGCGTGTGATGGTGTCTTTCCAGCTCAAGTCGATGTCGCCGGCCATGGTTTGCCAATCCTCACCGGGGCGCTTGTAGAAGAAACCGTGCTCTCCGACCAGCGTAACGCGGAAGCGGGAGAAGTGCTTGTCGAGAAAGGTCTGGTCGCGGCCACTGACGATGAATACGTCGAGATCGTCGCGGTTGTTAAAGGCTTCGAAGATGCGGAGCAAATCCTCGGATGGGACGGCATCTTCGGGCGAGTCAACAAACTCGCGCAAGGAGCCATCGTAATCGAGGAAGAGGGCCTTGCGTGCGGCAGAAGGTCGGAAGCGCTGGATGATGTCCGTATCCAAGGCCCGGGTTTCTTCCTCGTTGTCAATGCCAGCGGTTTCGAGGTCCTGGAGGAAGGTCCGCATCCAGCGTGCGGCATCGTACCCGATGATACGTTTGCGCATGGAGCGCAAGCGTTTGCGTTGCTCGGCTTCGGGCAATGCCAGGGCGGTGGCAATGACCTCGCTGGCTTGTCCGGTGTTGTACGGGTTGACGCGCAAGGCGGCAAAGAGCTCTTCGGAGGCTCCCGCAAATTCGCTCAGGACGAGAACGCCGCAGCTATGAGGATCTTTGCAAGCTACGAATTCCTTGGCGATGATGTTCATGCCATCCATAAGGGGGGTGACGAGGGCGACATCGGCCAGGTTATAGAGGGCGCACAGTTCGATAAAGGGCACCCAGCGGTTCAGGTAATGTACGGGAATGTTGTCGACACGTGAGTAGCGACCATTGATGCGGCCCACCGCATGCTCGATATCATGTGTGAGTTGGCGGACATCCCGTGAGTGGGCCCCGGTAGCAGAGACGAGCAGGATGAACACCACCCGGTGTTGATCTTCTGGGTGGGCGGCCAGGTAGTTCTCAATGGCACGCAGCTTCTTCTGGATGCCCTGTGAGTGGTCGAGCCGGTCGACGCTGAAGACGATGCGTTTCCCCTTGAACGTGTCCCGGTATTCCTGCAGGCACTTTTCGTAGTCGGGTGCCTGGCGCGCCTCATCGATCATGTTGGTTTTGACACCGACCGGATACACCCCGATTTTTGTGACGGATCCTTCCCGGACCATTTCATCGATTTCGGATTCGATGCCTAGCAGGCGCAGGACGGTACTGCGGAAGTGGCGCAGGTAGCCGAAGGTTTGAAACCCGATCAAATCTGCCCCGAGAATGCCGGTGAGCAGTTCTGTTCGATTCGGGTGGCAACGGAACAGTTCGTAGGAGGGAAAGGGCGTATGGAGGAAGAAACCGATACGGGCCTCCGGGATTTGCTCCCGTACGAGCTGGGGAACCAGCATCAAGTGGTAGTCATGCACCCATATGATATCACCCGACCGATAGCGTTCAATGACAATATCGGCAAACATCTGATTGACCGCCTTGTAGGCGGCAAACCATTTTTGTTCGTATTCGGCATGCCCGGGCAAATAGTGCAGCAGGGGCCATAGGCTGGTGTGGCAGAAGCCATCGTGATAATACCGGATGGTTTCTGCATCGAGAAAAACAGGAATCTGGGAACGGGCGGTTTTGAGTTCGCGTGCGATCTGCTCGCGTTGGTCGTGATCCGGAGCCGGTTGGCCGGTCCAACCGATGGGTTGCACGCGGTAATGGTGCGCCTCGTCAACACCTATGGCGTCGGGTAACTCGGTTGAGGTTAGTTTCAAAAGTCCGGCAGCATCGGCGGAAGGGAGCTGGCAGGATAAATTGAAGATGTAACTCATGCGTTCTCATTCTCCCTGTGCCGGGGTTGCGAATAGGTAATGGCGGTTTGCGTCCCGGGCTCCAGGGTGATCCGGGTTTCCCCCACTTGCACCGCCACGGGAGATGCCCCGCGGGCTATCACGTGTACTTCATCCGGGGATACACTCAGTTCGTAGCGGATGCCACGGAACAAGAGGCGGAAGGAGACGGACTGCCAGCCAGCTGGCAGGGCGGGGTGCATCGTAAGGATAGGCCCCGAAAGATCAACGCCGGCATACCCGAACATGACGAGCGATAGCGTAGATGCCATGAGGGCAATATGAATCCCTTCCTTGGTGGTACCGCCCTGGATGTCGCCCAGGTCGGCGTGCAAGGCCTGCCGATACCAGGAGAAGCTGGTCTCCATGTCGCCCAGCAGGGCGGCGACGAAGGCATGCACGCCGAGGCTGAGGGTCGAACCGTGGGAGGTGCGAGCCTCGTAGTAGCAATAATTGTGGTGCAGATCCTCGAGGGAGAAGGGTATGCCGATATTTTGCAGGATGCGTTGCACTTCATGGAAAGGCAGTACGAAGAAGAGCATAAGCAAGTCGCCCTGCTTGCTGAGCTGGTACTCGTCTGGACTTTTTCCTTCCGCCTTGAGAATACGATCCATGCGCCCGATATCACCGTATGTTTCCTTGTAGTGTTCCCAGTCGAGTTCCTTAAGCTGGAGAAAACCGTCGTACTGGTCGATCAGGCCATCTTGCATCCCGATAAAGATATTCCGGGTAATGTCCTGCCAGCGTTCCAGATCCACCTGGGTAATGCCGAGTTGTTCCCGTAGGGTTTCGCTGCGCGTTTCCGGGAGGAGCTTGAGGGCGTCCATGGCACGTTCGAGGGTCCAGACCGTCATGATATTGGTGTAGGCGTTGTCTTTGAGGCCGCCTTCCTCGTGGCCGGGTTGTTTTTCGTGGAACTCGTTGGGTCCCATGACCCCCTTGATGCTGTAGCGTCCGGTTTCAGGATTCTGCTTACAGCGATCACCCCAGAACAGGGCAATGGAAAGCAGCATTTCGGCGCCATACTGTTCGAGAAAGGCCTGGTCGCCCGTCGTATGGATGTATTGCCAGGTGTTATAGGCAATGGCCAGGGAAACGTGGCGCTGCAAGGAGGAATAGTCGTCGCCCCATTCCCCGGATACCGGGTTGAGGTGGACGATTTGGGATTCTTCGCTGCCATCGCTGCCGCTTTGCCAAGGGAACATGGCACCGCGATATCCGTGTTCACGGGCATTGGCGCGGGCCTTGTCGAGACGGCGATAGCGGTAAAGCAGCAGGGATCTTGCAATGTCCGGGGTATGTACCTGGAAGATCGGCAGGGCAAAGATTTCGTCCCAGAAAATATGGCCGCGATAGGCTTCGCCATGCAGCCCGCGGGCGGGAATCCCGGCATCAAAGTCGGCATTAAAGGGGGAGGCAGTGGATAAGAGATGGTAGGCATGCAGCCGATTGATATGGGTGGCGTCATCGTCGCCCTCGATCTGCATATCCAGGTGTTCCCATATCTGCTGCCAGGCCGCTACATGTTCAGCATGTACGGCCTGCCAGTTTCCGCTTTCAAGCATGGTGCGAATGGCGGCGGTTCGTGGATCGGTGACATCCGTATCGATTGAGGTTTCGATGGCGACGCGTTTTTCCATGACGACGGATTCGCCTTGGGGGACCTGCACGGCAAAATCTGCCCAGATTTTGCGACAGGAAGATTCAACGTGCGTTGGGTAGAGCAACTCGGTGTCGCCACAGGTTACCAAGTGCACGGCGCGTTCCTCGATGGACACATCCGACTGCGTGGTACGCACACCGAGAATGATGGCACGCGCGTCCTGTGTTTCCAGCACCTGTCGGAGGTGTTTTTGGTTCAGGTCATTGTAGCGTTCGACGCCGGCATTTTCGATGGCGCCATTCAGACCGCTACGCAGGGTGATCCCGCCTTCGTAGTTTTCGGGCGTGACGCAGTAGCGAATCGCCGCGAGGTGGCGTCGGGCCATGCTGACAAGGCGGGATGATTCGATCCGGCTGATACGTCCATCGGATTGCTTGACTCGTAACGTGCGGTGGAGAATGCCGGTGTGCATATCGAGCGAACGTTGAAAGGACAGGATCTCAGCTTGGTCGATATCAAACCACTCGCCTTCGTCGGGGCGAAACGTAATCCAGGTCCAATCGGGGATATTGACAAAGTCCTCGTTTTCGATTTCACGGTCGGCCACGCGGGACACAAGTCGGTTGTAGAGCCCGGCGATGTAGGTGCCGGGGTAGTGATGCTTGCTGGCAAAGGATTCTTCACAAGCGCCGCGGCACCCCATATAGCCGTTGCCTGTCGTGCAAAGTGCCTCGCGATGCTTTTCATTGTCCGGATCATATTCCTGATACACAAGCGTCCAAAGGGGATCGGTTTGCTTCATGTCAATCTACTCCGGTTTCTTTGATTATGTACACGGTACCGCAATCTAGCAGGATCTGGCTGCAGACCCAAGACCAAAGTCAGTCATTTCCTGATTTTATGACAAAAACCGATTGCTGTGGTGGCGCAGGCGTTGGGGCTTTATGCTGTAGATGCCGGTTGGGTTGCATCTGCATCGGGGATGTAGAGCAATCCCTTGCTGAACTGATTCATTTCGCGCCAAGCCTCGATCAGGGTTTGTGGCTCATCCCAATGTTCCCGGGTATCTTGATGGAAGGCCTTGAGGTTGTAACAAGGAATGCCGGGAA
>CAZRCN010000085.1:0-11036 GCA_964598575.1 uncultured Victivallales bacterium
TGGTACACCCGACGCGGCTCGAACGCGTAACCTTCGGCTTCGGAGGCCGACGCTCTATCCAATTGAGCTACGGGTGCTTGGTTGCTGCCACGGGTCTTATCCGTGACGGGCTTCGAAGTCTTGCATAAACGAGATGAGTGCGTCAACCCCTTCTAGCGGGAAAGCATTATAAATCGATGCACGGATCCCCCCGACGGAGCGATGGCCCTTGAGCCCGTTGAATCCGGCTTCCATGGCTTCCTTGACGAAAAGCACTTCGAGTTCCTCGCTGGGAAGGCGCCAGGTCACATTCATATCGCTGCGGCATTCGGGTACGGCGGTACCCTTGTAGAACCCGGTGGCATCGATGGCCGCATAGAGACGGGACGCCTTGTCGCGGTTGCGGGCAAAGATGTTTTCGAGTCCGGTTTCCTTCAGCCAGCGCGTCACGAGCATGTAGACATAGATGGTGAAGCAGGGGGCCGTATTGAAAAGCGAATTGGCGTCGATATGCGTACGGTACTGGAACATGCTCGGTAAACTCTCGGGAGCCCGCTCGGCCAGATCCTTACGCATAACCACAAGCGCCATCCCGGCCGGACCCAGGTTTTTCTGTGCGCCCGCATAGATCAAACCGAACTGGTTGGCATCAAAGGGACGCGAGAGCATATCGCTGGACATATCGGCCACCAGGGGGGCTTTCGTTTGCGGAAAGGTTTTCCATTGTGCCCCCGAAATGGTTTCGTTGGAGGTCAGGTGCACATAGGCCGCATCGTCCGAGAGCTGTAGCTCGTTTTCCTGCGGCACACGGGTCGGAATGTCCTTGGCACAGTCGGCAGCAACATGAACCGAACCGATTTTGCGGGCTTCCTTGATGGCTTTGGTAGCCCAGGCGCCGCTATTGGTGTAATCGGCAACCTGGCCGTCACCCAGTAGGTTCATCGGGAGCATGGCAAATTGCGTGCTGGCCCCGCCTTGCAGAAAAAGAACGGCATAGTTGTCATCCAACCCAAGCAATTCGCGGGTATTGGCAATAGCTTCCTCATGTACCGCCGAATAGGGTTTGGCGCGATGGCTCTGCTCCATGATCGACATGCCTGTACCGGCATAATCCAGTAGCTCAGCCTGTACTTGCTCCAACACTTCTACCGGCAGCGTTGCCGGTCCCGCACTCAGATTATAGATCCGCCCCATGCTCTGTCTCCTTTTCTTCCTATCCGTATGTCTCGCCGTAGCAACCATGGTCCCTACACATCTCAGAGCGTATCGCATTCTGCAAAGCGCCGTCAATCGCAACCGCAAAAATCAACGCTGGACAGCAATCCCGTACATTGGCCATATTGGCACCGTTATGCAGACATCTTCCACCAACTCCAAGCCCATTGCCGTCATCGCCTGCGGTGTGCTTGCACTGGATTGCAAGCATCTGGCCGAAACGCTGGATGTTGACCTGCAATTGCACTTTCTGCCGGGGGGCTTGCATCGCACCCCGACCCGATTGCGCGAGGAACTGCAGCATGCCATTGATCGCATCGACCACGAGGGCGGTGTAGAGCGTATCGTCATTGGATACGGCCTGTGTGGTCGCGGCACCGTAGGAATTCACGCCCGGCGAACGCCTCTGGTCATTCCTCTCGTCCATGATTGTATCGCCCTGTTTCTGGGGTCCGATGCCGCCTACCGCCAGCAATTTGCCCAGGCCCCGGGCACCTACTACCTTTCGGCCGGTTGGGTCGAGGAGAAACACGATACCGAATCCGGCATGGGCTCGGGACCGCCGACCGCGCTCCACGCATCATCCGATGCGAACCTCCAAAAACGTTTCGGTTCCGATAATGCCGCTTTTATCAAGGATTTTATGCAGAGCTGGACGCGCAACTACACCCGCTCCGCCTTTATCGATACGGGCGTCGGCGGGAGCAAGGAACAATACGCCCAGAAGGCGGAATCGCTGGCAAGGGCGCATGCGTGGGACTACGAGCGCCTGGAAGGTACGCATGACCTGCTGCAGGAAGCCTTTCTGTGCGAACAATCATCCGATCATGTCCTGGTGGTTCCACCCGGGGCTTTCACCACCTATGATGCCCTGCGTAGCCGACTCGCAGCTACACAGCACGCGTCGGGGCAGGCCGAGGGTACATCCACCCCCTCCCCACCGGGTGCCAAGGCATCCGGGGACGATGCCGCTGGCACGGATTATGGGGATTTGCACCCGCGCGGTGTCGGTATTGGCATTGATGCGGGGGGTACCTACACCGATGTGGTTCTGTTTGATTTTGACAGGAAAGTGGTGCTGGCCAAAAACAAGGCCCTCACTACGCACTGGGACTATAGCCACGGTATACGGAATGCATTGCAAGGGTTGGATGCCGCACGCTGCCGGGAAGCCTCGCTTGTGGCGGTGTCCACTACGCTGGCCACCAATGCCATCGTGGAGGATCGCGGACAGCCAGTCGGACTGCTCATCATGCCGCCCTGCGGATGGACCACACTCGAGGGCTTTCAACATAAACCCGTCGAGATTATCCGCGGTCGCTTGAACATCGATGGAACCGAATCGGAACCCATCGATCCAAACCAAATTCGGGCAACGGCCCGACACCTAGCCGAAAAGGGCGTTACGGCCTTTGCGGTCGGGGGCTATGCCTCGCATGTAAACCCGGCCCACGAGCTGGCTGTAAAGAGGTATGTGCAGGAAGAGACGGGCATGCTCTGCACCTGTAGTCACGAGCTTTCCAGTGCCTTGCATTACCGCGTGCGTGCGGAAACCGCCGCCCTGAATGCGCGCATTGTCCCCTGCCTGGAGGCATTACTGCAACGCATAACGGAGAGCCTGCAGCGTGCAGATATCCACGCCCCCATAATGGTCGTACGTAGTGATGGCTCCTTCATGAGCATAGCGGCCGCCTGCGAAAAACCTCTGGAGACCATGCTTTCGGGACCGGCGGCTTCTGCCGCAGGGGCGGGCTGGCTGGCGCAGGAACGTAATGCACTCGTCGTGGATATTGGTGGCACCACAACGGATACGGCAATCTTGCGGCATGGCCTCGTGGACCTGAATCCGGAAGGTGCTTCCGTGGGCGGCTGGCAAACCCACATCCGGGCGCTGGACCTGCATACGGCCGGACTGGGGGGCGATAGCTGCATCCGCATGCACGCTGGCACCATTACGATGGGCCCTGACCGCGTCATACCCCTTTCGTGGACCGGTATGTTTATCGCGGGCGCCGAGCAGGCCTTTGCGGACTGGGATGCCTTTGCCCACCCCCCGGAACCTTCCGACCTCATTCTGTTGGTACGCACGGCCAAACAGGCAGGTACCGGCCATTCCGATCGCGAACAGCAAATGCTGGAGGCACTCGAGCAGCGCCCGTACACCCCGGCTGCACTGGCCGACCTGCTGGCCATACCGCATGCCTCCCTGCTGCCCGTCAAACGGCTTCTGCAACAACGCCTGATCCAGTATAGCGGCTTCACCCCCACCGACGCCTTGCACGCAACCGGCGAGCTGGCACATTGGCATGTGGCGGTTGCCAAGCGCGCGACCTTACTTTGCGCCGGAGGCACAAGCCAGACGGATGCGTGGCTCCAGTCCATTCTGCAGGCCTTTGAAACCCGACTAGCCACCGAGATTGCGCGCAAGGGAGCCAGCACGATGATGCCAATGGAACAACTTGATGCCGAATCCGGCCTGCAGGATATGCTCGGGCATCTGGTCCGCGGTGCAAATGCAGATGGTTTCCGGCTACAGCTACAGCTCCCCTGGCCGGTCATCGGGATTGGGGCCCCCGCCGCACGCTTTCTGCCACATGCCGCCGAACGTCTGGATGCTGCGTTTGTCGTACCCGAACATGCCGATGTTGCCAATGCCGTCGGGGCCATCATCGGCACCATTTCCGTTCGCCATGCCATCGGGATCAGCAGCAAGGAGGATGGAACCTTCCGGCTGTCCGGCGCACCGGATGCCCCCTTGTTTACAACCATCGAGGCCGCCACCGAATGGGCGCGCACCTATCTGGCGGAACACCTGACCGAGCAAGCCCGGGCGGCAGGCTGCCCGCATCCGACGGTTGCCATTACGATTGAGGATGCCACCGCCGCCTCTGCCGATGGTACGCCCGTCTTTATTGCGCGCAACGTCCTGGGGCATGCCACGGGTGCACCGATCGCACCCGATTCATCATCATGAACGACCCGACTGGATCTCCTCAAGTTCCGCCCAGCGCTCCATACAATGCTCAATGTCCCCGGCCAGCTCCGTCAGCCGTTGCTGGCTGCGTGCAATCTCATCGGGCGGGGCCTGGTAGAAGGCCGCATCCTGCTGGGCCGCCAGCAACTCGGCTTGCTCCACCTCCAGCTCTTCGATCCGGACTTCCATCCCCTGCAATTCCGCAAACTCCCGATTGGTGAGCTTGCGTCCGCGCACCGGCTTGACAACGGCCTTACTGCTCTTCGCGCTATCCGGTTTCGCTGCGGCTGGCTGTGGCCGCTGCAGCAGCCAGTCATCATAGCCCCCCGCATACGAGCCCACCTGCCCGTCCCCTTCGAAAACCAGCGTGCGCGTTACTGTCCGATTCAAAAACGTCCGGTCATGGCTGACCAGCAGCATCGTGGCCGGATGCTGCTGAAGCTGCTCTTCCAATAGCTCCAACGTCTCGAGGTCCAGATCGTTCGTCGGTTCATCCATGATCAGGAAGTTGAACGGCTGCGTAAAGACCATGGCCAGCAAGAGGCGATTCTGCTCGCCCCCCGATAAAACCCGCACGGGCATGCGCGTGCGGGCTGGCGTAAACAAAAACTCCTGCAAATAGCCATAGGCATGGCGGCGCTGCCCATTGACTTCCACATACGCCCCATCCCCCGTAAGGTTCTCGAGAATCGTCTTGTCGCCATCGAGGGCGCCGCGCAATTGGTCCAGCCGTGCAACCTCCAGTCGCGTCCCCAACCGGATCTCGCCTTGTTGCGGCGTCAACTCCCCGAGGATCAAGCGCAGCAGCGTTGTCTTGCCGGCACCATTCGGGCCGATAATCCCAATTTTCTCACCGCGCATGATCTGCAAATCAAGGTGATCCACCAGCAGGGGAGCATCCGGGTATCCAAACGTGAGGCCCCGGGCCTTCACAACGAGGTTGCCGGAGCGGCTGGCCTGTTGCAGCGTCATCCGGCTGCTGCCCTCCTGCAGCCGACGCTGCCGGAACTGCTCCCGCAGGGCCTGCAGAGCGCGCACGCGTCCCTCGTCCCGCGTGCGACGCGCTTTGATGCCCTTGCGGATCCAAAGCTCCTCCTGCGTTAGGCGCTTGCCCTTCTTCTCCCACATGGCAGCCTCGTCCTCCAGCAACTGCTGCTTGCGACGCAGGAACGTATCATAGTCGCAATCCCAGCCGGCCAGTTCGCCACGATCCAGATCCAGTATCCTTGTAGCCACCCTGCGCAGGAACGTCCGGTCATGCGTCACAAACAGCACCGTAATCCCGGCTCGGCACAGATAGGACTCGAGCCACTCGATCGCCTGCAAGTCGAGATGGTTGGTTGGTTCATCCAGAAGCAGCAGATCGGGCGAGCAAGCCAGGGTTCGGGCCAGCAGGGCGCGGCGCTTCATGCCGCCCGAAAGGGTGGCAAAATCCATCGCCGGGTCGAGCCCCAGCCTGCTAATGGCCTCGTCAGAGGACTGGGCATGCGCACGAAACGAATCAACGGCCCCATGTGCATCCGACTCGACTACCTCACGAACCGTACCCTCCATGCCCTCCGGCACATCCTGCGGCAAAAATGCTACCCGCATGCCGGGCGACCGGATGATCTGTCCGCCATCCGGCTCCAGCAGCCCCGCCAGCAGTTTCAACAGCGTCGACTTGCCGCAGCCATTGCGTCCCGTCAGGCAGGCGCGCTGTCCGCTTTCCACGTGCAGGGTCACATTCTCGAGCAGGGGTTCCCCGCCCATTCGCACCGTAACATTCTGTAAGCTGATAAGTGCCATCGTACAACCTCAGGGCATATCGTAGAGCAGGAAGGCACAATCGAGTGCACCATTGCGCAGGGGAATCACCTGCTGCGGGGGCACCGCGATGGCCTTCTGGTATTGTGGGCTACCGGCCATAATCCCGATACGCCACCCATGCAGGCGTGTCAGCACCGCACCCAGATCCTTGCAAAACCCCGGTTCCATTTCCAGGCGCACACCGTAAGGGGGGTTCGTAACAATCCAGCCGGTAGGCAGAGCGGGGGGAGGCGTTGACAGCACATCATGCTGCCGGAAGGCCAGCTTCACGCCCGCCGTTCGGGCATTCCGGCGGGCAGCCTCGATCATGGCCGGATCGCGGTCCGCAGCCACAATGCGTGGCATGGCCCCACGGGCACCCTGCCGCAAAGTGCCCCGCAAGGTACGCATCTCTTCAGCCGCAGCCGCATCATGATTCGCCCAGCGCTCAAAGCCGAACTGCTCGCGCAAAATCCCCGGTGCCACCCCACGTGCCCACAGCGCGGCTTCAATCGCCAAGGTACCCGAACCACACATCGGATCATGAAACGGTGCCTTACGATCCCAGCCCGACATCCGCAGCAAGGCTGCCGCCAACGTCTCACGCAAGGGGGCTTCCCCCGGCGCAACCCGATAGCCCCGCTTGTGCAACGGAACCCCGGCCAGATCCAGATAAACGGTTGCCTTGTCGTTCGCGACATGCGCAAAGACACACACATCCGCATCTTCCTTGTCCACATCCGGCCGCTTCCCGGTCTGGTTGCGCACCCGGTCCACAATGGCATCCTTGAGCTTAAGCGCCGCAAAGCCACTGTGCGCAAACGCCTTGCCGCGGCATACCGTCGAGACCGATAACGTCTGCCGATGCGTAATCCAGTTCTCCCATTCGATCTGCAGCGCACCGCCATATAGGTCCTCTGGCACCCGGCACGGAAATCGTGCCAGAACCAGTTGAATGCGCTGCGCAATGCGGCTCTCCAGGCATGCCCGCCAGCCTTCCGACATCGGCCCACGAAACGGAATGCCACCGCGATTCAGCCGTACACTCTTGAACCCCAGCTCCCGCAGCTCCTCGCACAGCACCGCTTCCGTACCCGGAATCGTAACGGCATGAAACTCCCTGATATCTGTACTCATGATTCCGCCTTTGCCCGTTGCGCCCGGACAGATGCCAGCAAGTCAGTTGCCCGCCCACGGGCCGCCCGCCGCCGCAAAATATCCTCCAGTTGATCCCAGTCGCGCGCGTCCGGCTCCAGCCCGTAATCCCAGGCATCCTGATCCTTGCGCTTGCATTGCCATTTCAGGTGCTTGTGCGATACCTCCACCCGCACCTCGCGCTTGACGCCATCCGGCAATCGCTCCGTCCATGATATTCGTTTGTGCATATCCGCTTCTCCCTCTGAAACGCGCCATCTTCCCGCATCAAGCCACAAGCGTCAAGCCCCGCGGTAACGCAGGAGTTTCCGCAGTGAAAAAAATCAAAAATATCAGCGTATATTTGACGTCGAAAAAAGCCTTTACCCCAAAAAGGGAGGGGTTAGGCGTTAGGCTCTAGGCGTTAGCAACACGGTCCCGTACGTTTCATAAAGTTGCTTACCCCAGTGGTTTGTTAAGGATTGGAGACTTTTCAATGAGCGAAGGGATGTCAATTAGTAGCTAACGCCTAGCAAACTAATGCCTAATGCCTGAATTTCCGCTACAGCGGAAATTCCTCTAACGATGTAGTTAGTCCAGGTTAAAATGGGGACGCACAATATAAGCGCACTGCCACCTATGCGCCAGCCACCACGACGATCCAACCCAAATTGCCAATCCAGTTCATATGTACGGAACTCCCCTTTTTCCCGGACCTGAGATCCATCTCACCCAACTTTCGAATCTCACCCAACTTTCGGCGTCGGGCGTCCGGCGTCCGGCACCCTCAGATCCCCTGCCCCCCTCCACGATGGAAATTTCATCGGGGGTGCGGTTGTAGAGCTGGTAGACGAGGTGGTCGATTTGGGTTTCGATTTTCTTTCTCATTCCCCAACAAGAGCAAGTGCTGCATCCAGAACAGACCTTCGCAAATACATTCCGCCGCGCAGCAAATCTTCCAATACAGGGCGTGCATACGCCAAGTGACAGGACTTCTTGGCCTCAAGAACGAGCCCCAACGTACCTATCAATGGAATCTCGTGGGCAACGGCACACCGACGTCCCGCCATATCGTCCAAGAGCACCATTCGTCCAGTACCAGAGAGCGCCAGACTAAGAACGGCAGATTCTCCGGCACCCAGTCCCCAACTCAAAACAGAAGCGGGAATGGCAACATCATCAACAACCTTTAACCACGCTGCAGAACGTATGGACTGAACGGTTGGATCATGTGGCCCACGGGCAGATATTTCCTGAACGACGGCAGACGGAACTAGCACCATTTCGGCATAAGTTCGGAGCAAATCAAAATGTCCGCCCCGACTCAGAAAGATCAGTGGCGAAGCATTGACAACGACCTCAGGCTTCATAACCGATTTCTTGTTTTAATTCTTCAAGATCGACCACAAAGGAATCCCGCCCCATCTGTGCCAAAGCTAGGAGGAAATCCGTCCTGTCCAACCCGGCGATTTCAGCGGCAATTTCTTGCGATATAGCCCCGGATTCATACCAATTGGCCGCAGCCGCCAAGCGCATATCTTTCAGGAAATCGCGAGGGGCACTTCGAACAGCAGCAAAAACATCCTCCGGTAATTGCATTGTCAACGTTGTCATGTCATCTCACATTATTTGATTATGTTTCACTTGAAACATGCTACCACTGGCCCCCAATCAAAGCAACGTCGAATAAATTCCGCTTAACATCCGGCGTCCGGTATCCTCGTATCCCCCGCCACCCTGCTACCCTGTACCCTTACCGCCCCTCCACGATTGCGATTTCTTCGGGGGTCAGGTTGTAGAGCCGGTCGATTTGGGTTTCGATGTCATTCGTGTTTCTGCTTCTTTACCGATGATTCTGCCGACTTGAGGCTGTTGAGGTATTGCTTTTCAACGTCGCTGAGTGTTTTGGCCTGATATTTCACGTATTCGCATTTTGCTTTCTCGACGGCCTGATCGTGTCGGATTTTCCCGGCATTTGCCAGTAGCCGTTCGCCGCTTGCCGTGAGGATGCTGTCGAGGTGCTTCGCCCAGTCGCGCATGGTCATGGGTGTCTGCCGTTCGGCCTGACGCTCGGCAAAGTCCAGATAACCAGCCACGATCTGTCCGAGAGCTCGCAATTCCTTGGCGTTTAAATAATTCTTGGCAACGAGCACGTCGGCGAGATGCGGCCTGACACCGGAGAATGACAGTAATCCCATGAATTCTTTTTCCGCATCGGCCCGACTATGTATCACTTCGGCTGCGGTCTGACCATGGACAGCATAATGGATTTTGTTCTGAACTTTCCGGAAGAACGCTACGGATTCGTCAGCATGCGGATCGTAGTCAATGCTCGTGGCATAAATATCGAGAACTTGCCGATAAAAGACTTTTTCGCTAGCCCGGATATCACGGATACGCTCTAGGAGTTCCTTCCAATAACCCCCGCCGCCAAGTTCTTTCAAACGGGCATCGTCCATGGTGAATCCCTTGACGATATACTCCTTCAACCGCTGCGTCGCCCAGATGCGGAAGCGCGTGGCCACCTGGCTTTTCACTCGATAGCCGACGGAGATGATGGCATCCAAATTATAGAATTTTCGTGACCGTTCAACGGTTCTGGCACCCTCTTTCTGAACTTGTAAGAAATCCTTACAAGTTGCGGATTGCTCCAGCTCACCCTCGTCATAAATGCTTTTCAAGTGGAGTGTTATGTTCTGGGGGGTCGTTTGAAACAGCACAGCCATTTGTGCCTGTGTCAGCCAAACGGTCTCATCCTCCATACGGACGCTGACCCGAATAACGCTGTCATCCGTCTCGTAAATAATTACTTGCGGCTCTTGATTATCAGATTCACTCATGGTGATTGCTTCCAACTCTTTAAACGTCCCTTATCCTTGTCGCTGGTCACTCTTCAGGCTACCAGAATCCCATTGCCCCTCCATACACGAGAAGAAGCGAGCACTCCCGATTTCCAACAAAATTTCAAAATAGATTCGCTGACAGTCTGTCCCCTTGAACACAAAAGTTACAACAGATCGGAGGCCACAAACAAGAATTCCCTGCCACCTATGCGCCAGCCAACACGACGATCCAACCCAAATTGCCAATCCTGTTGATATGTACTGACCGAACCTTTCCCCCTTTCCCTCTCGAAGCAGACTCGTCCGCTTCGGAAGAACACCTGAACGGTGAACCAACCTATGTCAGAACATTCTCTCGTCGATAGCGTGAAGCACGAAAGGGATCTGGATGGGCAGCGTTACGACATCCCAAGCCACCGCAACGGGCAAAAAAACGCGAAATACCATCATACCCTTGCTCTGGTACCATGCCTTGTAGCGAAGCGGCGGCAGATAGCCGAAGGCAATGCTGTAGTTCCCGCCCATAACGGGCTCATGCGCAGTATAGGCGAACGCCATCGGCAGACTGTACGCGAAGCCTTGATCGAGCCGGCCCCGCGCTTCCTCGGCAGGCACCAGTCGGCGCAGTTGATTCCATGAACACCCATTCATGATCGGCTCATCCCCGTACCATCCTGACTATTACAACCATCAGCAGGACAATCCCCCCGACGAGGGAAAGTGTCTTCCCGTACGCGCAAACCTGCCGATTTCTGTGAGGCCAGAAGAAATGAAAGTGTGCAAGCGCTCCCCCACATAGCCATATTAGCCCGATTAGATGCGCCGTCACGCCCGTTACAATCAATGGATCTGTCGTCAACGATCCATGTGTGCCATACAACGCCGTCCGCCCCGCCGCCATGATGCTCGCACCCCGAAGCGCAAGTCCCAAGGGAAGCAATACCCCGCCCAGCACTTGCGCCCACAGGCTTTTCGAAGCCGATCCCACCATTTCATCAACAAACGCGTCGTATGCGCTATACCCCCGGTCTTCATCCGTCATAGGACCTCCTTCACATCATAGTAAGAACAACGGCAATACGACCGAAAAGGAACAGTCTACC
>CAZRCN010000086.1:0-2790 GCA_964598575.1 uncultured Victivallales bacterium
CCTCACTGCCATAGCTCTACCTCACTAACGCCTAGCGCCTAATGCCTAACGCCTATGCTACCTTACACAGTGCTCAAATCTGCGCGAATCTCGTTTTCATACTTTTTATGCAATTTTTGACAGTACCGTTTCTCCCTGACACCCGGCCCCTCCCCTCACGGCTCCGCGGGCGTATCGATGCGCACATCCAGATCTGCCGCAATCGGTAACCACCGCGGCAATCGTGCCCGCGCAAACTTGGCCCGTTTTTTTCTTCGATTCAAGGAGCGTTCCAAGGACTTCCGCAAGCTTCGGGCCAACCGTTTTTCCAGCCAGGGAGCCATTTGGTCCACGCTCAAATCCAGTGTCTCAATCCGGATTCGATAATCAAAGCCGATACCATCCCGATGCACAATCGGCAGCAGGACCCACGTAAGCTGCAGGGCACGAACACGTGCGCGCAGCGTCTTGCGGAACCAACCATCTTGCACCCGATACCGCAACCACCCCGTAGCAGACGCCTCTATTCGCAGTGGCTCCAATGGCCCGGTTTCCTCGGGTGGAATGCTATGGATATGCAAACGCTCAAACCGTATCTCCGGCTCCACGTGATACGTGCCGAACACATAGTCTTCCGTGTCGACCAAATCCTCGGCAAACGCATCCGCCAGTGCGCGGTTCAACCCAGGCGCCGTAAATCGGATGCTTACAGTAGGTACCATTCCCACTTCGTCTCGCATCTCCAAAACATACGGCAAGGGAAAGGTCTGGTCTTCCACCGGCACGGTAACCGTGCCTGCAGTACCGAGCCCCGCACCCAAAAAGGCCGGCGGCACCAACCAGGCCGGGAAGGGGCTTGCCCGGAGCACCGACCGCAGATACGCCGGACTCACCACAACCCGAATACCATCGCGAGCAAGTCCCGCACCCGCCACCGGGACCGGCGTCCAGCGCTGCATCGTAATCTGCCCCTTGGCAAAACTGCGTGGCAGCCCCCATCGGTTGACGAGACTTCGCAGCCCCAGGCCGAGCCAGCCCTGCGTCCAGATCAAGACGAAAAACAGCCCCACCAGAAGCAGCAGCGCACGACGAATCCGTCTCCGGTACCCGGGACCGGAATGCTCACCCGAAAACCGCGTTATACGCTTCTCTCTCATCACACAGCATGTTCCTCAGGATTCATCGCCACGGGTAACGAGCGCAATCCGGTGCAGACTCGCTTCCTGCAACGATTGCAGCACTCCCACAACTGTACCGTAATCCACTGCCTTGTCTGCGCGCACATACACGCGCACGTTCGGCTCGCCGCGGGCCACCTCGCGCAGGGCGTCCTCCAGCTCCAGCGGGGAAACCGGCCGATTCTCGAAATACAATTGCCGATCGGGACCGATGCTCACTTCATACGTGGATGCCTCCTCCGTGCCAGGTACAGGCTTACCCGCCGGCAAATCCAGCGGTATCCCGTGCTCTACCAGAGGAAAGGTAATAATGAACGTGATCAGCAAGATAAACGTCAAATCCATCAGCGGAGTGAGATTGATATCACTCACCTTGTGCATCACGATTAATGGTGCGCGGCGTCCCATGTTGCTGTCCCTTCCCGGCTACGTGTGGTGTACCCGCTCCAGATCGCCGGATAGCTCCTGAGCAAAATTATCCATTTGCACGGTCAGCCGGCGGATTCGATCACTGAGGGCATTATATCCAAAGGTTGACGGTATTGCGACCAGCAACCCGACGACCGTTGTCAACAAGGCACTGGATATACCGGGGGCCACCTCCGAAAGCAGAGCCGTGCCGGAGCCCGACATTTCCCCGAAAGCCAGCATAACGCCCCAAACCGTACCAAACAGCCCGAGAAACGGAGCCAGACTGGAAGCTGTAGCCAGCCCACTCATCTGCGTCTCCATGCCGATGACCTGATCCGCAACCGCCCGTTCCGCTGCAAGCTGCACCGAATGAATTTCGCGGTCACTCACCCGTACCTGTCTCAAGTCGCGCGCCTCCGTTCGTTCCGCCATCGCTACATCCCGGACATCCAGAACCGCATCCCATGCCGCCAGAGCCTGATGATACACCATCACCAAGGGCGCATGATATTGCTTCTGGCGCGATGGCTGCTCCAGATACATCGGGTGCTCCGCCAAACGATACTTTTTCAAAAACGCTTCATTTTCCCGCTCCGCACGCTTCAAATGTGACGCCTTCGAAAGCATGACCGACCAAACCCAGATGGAACCACCCAACAAGATAAAGACAATCAGTTGCCCGAGTCCATCAGCCTGCTGAAACAACCCCCAGACCTCTATCACCCCCAGCATAGGTACCATTAAACTTCCTGCCATGACCCACCTCTTCGTACTTGTTACACGCACGCCTATAACTTCACGGCAAACCCTATCAGAGCCTATCAGACCCGGTACATAAAAAAAGGTGACCGATCCTGCGATCGGTCACCTTCTGCAATATGGACTCATGTTTCCACATAAGCCCAATAACTTATTTCTTCTTCGTGACTCTTTTCTTGGCCGGTGCCTTCTTGGCAGCTACCTTCTTCTTCGCCGGGGCCTTCTTGGCGGCTACCTTCTTTTTGGCAGGTGCTTTCTTCGCTACCGTCTTTTTCTTAGCTGGCGTCTTTTTAGCTGCCACCTTTTTCTTAGCCGGGGCCTTCTTCGCGGCCACCTTTTTCTTAGCCGGGGCCTTCTTCGCGGCCGTCTTCTTCTTAGCCGGTGCCTTCTTAGCCGCCGTCTTTTTCTTCGCGGGCGCTTTCTTCGCGGCTACCTTCTTCTTAGCCGGGGCCTTCTTCGCGGC
>CAZRCN010000086.1:2890-10965 GCA_964598575.1 uncultured Victivallales bacterium
TCGCTACCGTCTTTTTCTTAGCTGGCGTCTTTTTAGCTGCCACCTTTTTCTTAGCTGCCACCTTTTTCTTGGCGGGCGCTTTTTTCTTTGCGGGTGCTTTTTTTGCCGCTGTCTTTTTAGCTGCCATAGTCAGCATCTCCTACCTGAGCCGGATGATCCGGCAGTTACGGTCGCCGGTATTTGTGTTGCCCCAAACCTAAACCCGTACTGCAATGAAATACCGCAACCACACAATTGTTGTGCACGTAGTATGCACGAACTGCTTGCAATGTACGTCTATCGTTGGGTTCCGTCAACCCTCGTTTCTGCTCTGTGGCAGGTTGCGTTTTCTTCCGGTTGCCACAACCATGGTATGCCGCAAGAACTACCAGTTGCCTTCGTTCCATACATGCGCTATGGATACTGCATGATATCCATGTTTCTACAGAGTCTCTTCTGGTTGTTGATCGTGCTGCTTGTCTACACGTGGTTCGTGTTTCCTGTTCTACTGCATGTGGCCGCAACCATGCGCCGCAAGCAACAGCCTCCGGACCGGACGCAGCCGAGCATCAGCAAGTGCAACACACCACCGAACGTGGCCATCATTATCTCGGCCTGGAACGAGGAACAAACCATTGCCGAGCGTGTGCAGAATCTTTTGGCGCTCGACTACCCCCACGATCATCTGCGCATCCTTATCGGTACGGACGGATGCACCGACCGTACGGTACAACGTGCACGTCAGGCTGCCGCCGGACATCCGCAACAGGATCGTGTCGAAGTACTTGCCTTTCCCGAAAAACGCGGCAAGGCTACTGTCTTGAAAGAGCTTGTTGCCCGCGCGCAATCCCGGGCACCCGAAGCGTGCGACTTGATCGTTTTTTCCGATGCCAATACCTTCTTCCACCCAAATACCCTGACATGCCTCGCCCGTCATTTTACCGATGCAAGTGTAGGCGCTGTCTGCGGACGACTGCAGTTCGGGCGCGGTGAAAATGTTGCCGAGCATGCCTATTGGAATCTAGAAACCATGATGAAGACCGATGAAGCCACACTGGATAGTTGTCTGGGGGCGAACGGTGCCGTATACGCCATCCGCCCCACACTCTTCTGGCAGGACCTTCCCCCCGAAACCATTATCGACGACTTCATGATTGGCATGAAAGTTCGCGAGGCAGGCTTTGCTGTGCGGTACGATGCACAGGCCCTCGCAACGGAGGAACTCCCGGCCGTTGCGGACGAGTGGCGGCGGCGTGTCCGCATCGGCAGTGGTGCCTTCCAGGCCTTGGCATGGTGCCGGGCTTGCCTGCATCCCCGCTTCAGGATCTTTGCGTGGTGTTTCTGGTCGCACAAGGTGCTGCGCTGGCTCACCCCGCACATGATTGTGCTGCTCTCCCTGCTGGGCGGACTGCTTTTGTGGCAGCCCCCCGGCAGTCCGGCTGCCCTCACAACACGTACCGCACAAGGTGTGCTTCTCGGCCTTACCCTGACCCTGACTTTGGCCGAAACCAGTTTCCTCTGGCGCCATGCAAGGCCCCATCCGCGACACGCATCCACTCTTGCCAAACTACTACTGCTCATCGAACATCTTGTCTGTATGCAGGCCGCTCTGCTTGTCGGATATATCCGCTTCTGCCGGGGCAATCTCCGTGGGGCCTGGCAACGTACACCTCGTACCCCTTCTGATGCACAATGAAAGGTACATCTCCAGAACCGAACCGCACGCGACGGCGCGGCAGGCGTTTGCTGCTTTGCGCCATCCTCGGGCTAGGACTCACGGCATTGCTCTGCGGTCCTGCCGCAACGCACCTCCAAGTGCCCGACCAACAGTTGCCCTCGGACCAAATACCGGACGCCGTTTATCTAGTATGCGGGGCCAAAGCACAGCATCGGCGCCTGCAAGCACTCATCCAATGGCTTGACGACCAACCGCATCCCCCGCAGCACATCCTGATCGGCAACGATACGCAGAACAGCCTATGGTCTAGCAAACACCAGCGCAATCTCACGCGCGCCGAGTGGGCACGTGAAGCGCTACAAGCCTATAAGCATCCCTCCGGCATGGCCTTTGCGCTCTCCATCACACCGGGTAGCTTTTCGAATACCGACGGCGAGATGCAGGCCCTTGCTCGGTATTTGCGCAACAACCCGGATCTGCGTACCCTGGGGCTCGTCACCAGTCGGTATCATGCGCGGCGCGTATACCTGCGTCTAGCCGCGCATGCGCCAACCTACCTGCAGGCCTATTCTATCCCCGGCCTGCCGCATTGGCGTAACCGTGCTCCCTGGACCGTCCTGGCCGAATGGCTCAAAATCCTGCGCGACACCACCAACCTCTCCCAGCACCCCTGGCTCTCCCGCCAACACGTCCCCTAACCTGTACCTTTATTGGGTATTTTACGATTGCATGGTTTCTTCTTGTCGCGTCCGCATTCGTCCCTATCATCATGGCATGCATATGTTCCAATACATAAGGAGTGACATCCGCGCCAAGGCGCAGTGGTTATATGGCAAGACCTCTGTACGCTCCATCCTCAAGGCCTGCCTGACGGATGGAACCTTTGCGATGGTCATGTACCGGCTGATGCAAGCCGCGCAGCACTACCATCTCACCCCGCTTGCTATGCTCTGCAATAAGGCAAACGCATTCTTCGGCCGCTGCATCATAGGCCGCGGCGCACAGTTCGGACCGCGTCTCGTACTTGTCCACAGCTACGGGATCGTCATCAATAGCGCCGTCCGGGGCGGCAGCGATATTTACATCGAGCACCTCGTTACCATCGGGGCCGACAAAGAACAAACCCCTGTCCTCGGCAATCATATCTTTTTGGGTGCCGGCGCCAAGATCATCGGCCCGATCGAAATCGGTGATTACGTAAAAATTGGTGCCAATGCCGTCGTCAACCGCAGCATACCGGCCCATGCAACGGCCGTAGGTATTCCCGCCCGTGTGATATCCCAACCATCCGAGGCACCCCCGCCGTCAGCCCCGGAGACCAGATCGTGAAAGTTGCCATTGCAAGTTCGGGGCTGGGACACATCACGCGTGGCATCGAGACCTGGGCCCAGGATACTGCCAGCGCCCTCCATCGTCGCAATCTCGACGTTACCCTTTTTAGTGCTGCCCCCGTTGCCGGAACCTGCGCCCCAACCCTTGTCCTGCCTTGCCTCAAGCGCAATGCGCGCCTTGCCCGGATCATTACACGCCACGCCCCCGGATGGACCTGGCGCTGGCACCTGAAAAGCCCCTACGCACTCGAGCAGCTTACCTTCTGGCTCCATCTCAAGCCGGAGCTCCGGAAACGGCACATCGACATTCTCCATGTACAAGATCCACTTCTGGCATATCTGGCGCAACAAGCCTATATCCACAACCGGATCCCTACGCGTACGTTGCTCGCCCATGGCACCGAGGAACCCCTCACCTTTCTACAGCAATTCCCCTATCTCCAGCACCTGGCACCCTGGCACCTCGAGCAATCCTTGCAAGCCCTTACAGCACACCCCGCGCCACAACCCGGATCACCATTCGCGCAATGGACGGCCATTCCCAATTTTGTCGATACAACCCGCTTCCAACCGCCTGCTGACCCCGCCGCCGCCAGCCAACTGCGCAAGGAACTCCACATCCCCGCGCATCGCACCGTCATCGGGACCGCTGCCGCCATCAAAAAACACCACAAACGTATCGACTGCCTGATCCGGACGTTTGCCCGCGCACAGGCGCAGAACCCGGATCTACATCTTGTCATTGCGGGATCTCGCCAGCGCGACACCGATGAACTCGAGCAACTAGCCGAACAGCTCGCACCGGGGCATGTCACGTTCTTGATCAATTATCCGCACGAGCGCATGCCGGCCCTGCTCCAGTGTTGGGATTGGTTCGTGTTGACATCGCTCTTCGAAATGATGCCCATCGCACTGCTGGAAGCCATTGCAACCGGCCTCCCCGCCATTACCCATCCGCACCCCGTTCTCACGTGGATGGCGGGAGAGGGCGGACTACCCGTTCCCATGGATCAACCAGACACCCTGGCCACCACCTTGGCGCAGCTCGATCCTGCCGCACGAAGTGTCCGGAGTGCCGCCGCCCGCCAGCACGCCCTCACCCTCTTTTCAGAGGAGGCTGTCATTCCGCGCTACATCGATTGGTATCGCCACATGCACGACCTGCCATGATGCCGTCTGGCCCCTCCGTTTCCCGCCGCTAATCCTCAGTTTTGTCTCCTGGGTACTGCACTGCTTACAAACTCCTTACAATCTTCTGAACAAAACCTGACCCCGCTGCCCACGTTTTCGGCTTTCATGGTGGTGTGCAAGCGAGAGCACAATGCAAACGAAAGGGGGGCCCGACAACAAGAGCAACGAAAACGGTCGAAAAAGAGTGGCGGAGGCTGTACATCTGGTTCATGATAAGTAAGGAGTGAGAACATGAAAACGTATACGTGGATAGTAGGCATAGGATTGATCGTAAGTGCCGGCTTGGCAGCCCAAGCCCGGACCGTCAATCTGGATGTCCAGTTGACAAACCCGGTTCTGGAAACCAGGGTCGAGCGCAAGGTCATCTTGAAAATCGGGTTGGAGGCCGCCGAACGCGAACGTGCGCAGCAGCGGGCCCCGGTGAATATGGCGCTCGTCATCGACAAGTCCGGCTCCATGCGTGGGGACCGGATCCGCCAGGCACGCATGGCTGCCCTGGCGGCTGTCGACCGGCTGCGCGATGACGACATCATCTCTGTTGTTGCCTTTGACGATGAAGTGCAAATCCTGGTGCCGGCAACGCGCGCCTCCAATCGCGACACCATCCGCCGCGGCATTGAGAAAATCCGGGCGGGCGGATCCACCGCCCTGTTTGCCGGGGTCAGCAAAGGTGCCGCCGAAGTTCGCAAATTCCTGGAACGCGAACAGGTAAACCGCATCATTCTGCTATCCGACGGCCAGGCCAATGTGGGACCCCGCACTCCCGGAGCCTTGGGCGAGCTGGGCGTCATGCTCATGAAGGAGCGTATGGCCGTTTCCACCATCGGACTGGGCCTCGGCTACAACGAGGACCTCATGGTACGGCTGGCGCGAGAGAGCGATGGCAACCATGCGTTTGTGGAACACCCCAATGATCTGGCACGCATCTTCGATCGCGAATTCGGGGCAGCCATGTCCGTTATCGCCCAGGATGTGGAAATCCGGATTGACTGTGCTGAAGGCATTCGCCCGTTGCGCACACTGGGGCGGTCCGCGGAAATTGCCGGGCAAACCGTAACGCTCGACATGAACCAACTCTACGGCGGACAGCAACGCTATGTGCTGCTCGAAGTGGAAGTGCCGGCGCAGGAAACGGAAACCAAACTGGCGCTGGCAACGGTTACCGCATCCTTCGACGACCTCAACACCAGCCGCCGCGAAAACGTACAAGTGGCTGCCGCGGCAGAAGTGACGTCCTCGCGCGAAAGGGCGCAAGCCAGCATCAACCAGGAAGTGGTCGGCCAAGCCGTCTTACAAGAAGCAGCCGAGGCCAACGACAAGGCCATTGCGCTTCGGGACGAAGGCCGGGTCGAGGAAGCCCGCGAAGTGCTGGCAGCATCCAACCAGCGGCTGAATGCCGTTGCCGAAGAGGAGAACCTCCCGGTCCAGCAAAAAGCGCAACTGCGCTCGTTTGCGGCCGAAAACACGGAAGCCGCGGATGCGCTGGAAGATCAGTCCAGCTGGGGCCGTAGCCGCAAGAAGATGCGCGCATCGCAGTACGAGGTAGAAACACAGAGGTATCGTTGAACCGCAGACTGAGCATAGCCCTGGCCTTAGGTATCATGGCCCCCATTGCCCTGATGGGGTGGCTGGGGCTGCGTTCGGTCCGCCTCGAACAGGAGCAATGGCAAGCCCGGCTTGCTGTTGCTGCCCAACAAGTACTGGGCCAGCACGACGAAACCCTCTCCCGCCTGATGGACCGCGTGCAGCAGGACATCAGGCGGCAGAGCGTCGAGCAAGCCATCCGCACTGTGGCCGGGCAGCGACGCATGGTTCGCAACCATCGATTCGTGCGGCAACCCTTTGTGCTGAACCCCGAGGGTACGCTGCTGCTGCCAGATCCCGCAGCACCGACCCTATCGAATCGTGAACGCGCCTTCTTGCGCCGCACAGCAAACCTGCGGGATACCGGCGGCATACTGGCCCGACCCCCCACCGCCGAGGCCGAGACACAACCACCTGATGCCGGCTGGCGTACCTGGTTTTGGGAAGACGGCGTCCAATTCCTATACTGGTGGCGTACCGCAACGGATGATGCCCTCCTCGGCGTGGAGATCAACCGCTATGCCTTGCTCGCCGAAATCATTGCTGCGCTCCCGCCCTCGGGTACCGACACCAGCCGCGCCGCCAGTCGGTATGCGTCCGCACCAGCAGCAGCGCACCATATCCTTCTGCAGGATGCCCGCGGCAACAAGCTGTATGGATGGGGCCACTACACCCCCGTCACCAACCAGGTGCCCCTCGCCACCCGACCTCTCGCCCCACCGCTGGGAGCCTGGCAGTTGGCCTACTATGCCCCCCCACTGGCTGCCAACGGCATACCGCCTGCTGCCATCGGGCTGCTTCTCTCCTTGTTCGGCGTAATCCTGATGATGATCACCGCTGCCAGCATCATGGTCCGTGAGCATGGCCGGGCCGTGCGCGAAGCCCGCCAACGTGTCAGCTTCGTCAATCAGGTGTCGCACGAACTCAAGACCCCCCTTACCAATATTCGCATGTATACGGAACTGCTCCAAAAACGCCTCTCCGGTACCGACACCAAAACCGATCATTACCTGCATATTCTCGTGTCCGAGTGCCGCCGGCTCGGACGCATGATCCATAATGTGCTTTCGTTCGGGCAACATGGGCGCGGGGCTTTGCGCTTACGCCTCAGCAACCAGAGCCTCGATGCCGTCGTGCAGGAGGTCATCGGCAACTTCCAGCCGCTGTTCCAGCGCAAACACATGCAAATCTCCTTCAGGGGGCAGTGCCCCGAACCTCTGACCTTTGATCCCGATGCCCTCGAACAAATTCTCGGCAACCTCCTGAGCAATGCCGAAAAATATGCCGGGGAACAAACCGTCGTCGAACTGTCCACGCGCCGCGAGCAAGACATTGTCATCCTGCGCGTATGCGATACCGGCTCCGGCATTCCGGCGCGACACCGCGACGATATCTTCAAACCCTTTTTCCGGATCGACAATCGCCTGACACAAAAAGCAGGCGGTGCGGGCATCGGCTTGTCGATCTCCCGCGAACTGGCACGGTTGCATGGCGGGGATTTGACCCTGGAAGCGGTCCCCACAGGCACCTGCTTCCGGTTGACGCTGCCCGTGCAGAACACCAAAACCGACAGCAAAGCGAGAAAGGCATGAAAATACTGATAGCAGAAGACGACACGTTCACACGCGAAGGCTTGCGCGACATTCTCGAAGGCGAAGGCTATGATGTCGCACTGGCAGCCAATGGCCGCGAAGCCCTCGCGGCATATGTCGAAGAACACCCGGACCTCATCTGCCTCGATGTCATGATGCCGGATATGAACGGATACGATGTCTGCCGCGAAATCCGACGTGACCCCCAGCCCGTACCCATCTTGTTTATCAGCGCCAAGAGCGAGGAGATCGACAAGGTCGTCGGCCTCGAAATGGGTGCCGATGACTACATCGTCAAACCGTTCGGCGTAAAAGAAGTTGTCGCCCGGGTGCGGGCCGTGCTGCGCCGCACCTATCCCGAACCCCACGAGCACACCACCAACACCAGCTTCCAGATGAGAGACCTGCGGGTCGAACCCTTTGCATTGCGCGTCTACCGCAACCGCAAGCCCATCGACGTCAGTGCCCGCGATATGCGTCTGCTGCAGTTCTTTCACCAGCAGCGCGGTAAAGTCCTCGATCGCGATACCCTCATGAATGCCTGCTGGGGCCTTGACTACCTGCCCGAAAGCCGCGCCCTCGACCAGCATATCTCCCAGTTGCGTAAGCGTATCGAGAAAAATCCGGCCCAACCCGCCATCATCAAAACCGTCCACGGTGCCGGCTATCGCTACGAATAATCCCACGGGAGTGCGTTGTATTTATGTAAGTGATTTTTAT
>CAZRCN010000087.1:0-10761 GCA_964598575.1 uncultured Victivallales bacterium
GTGAGCCCCCCAGCCTGAACATGGACACCACATGCGCCTCTCACGGACACAACGCGCCCGGAGGTCGCGTTCCACCTCGAACCACACAGCACCAGCAAAGGTGGAGCGGGACCTCCGGGCACGCTACGGACCGTAGATCGCACATAGAAAGTCCATCGTGAGCCCCTCGGACTGAACATGGACACCACATGCACGACACACGGACAAGCCCGCTTACGGCGCAAGCGGGTTACTGCATATCCTCCTTTGGAGCACATCCTCTGCATACAAGGCCTTCAAACGCGAAACCGGCAAAGCCCCAATGCCTTCCGATAGCTGATGATGCGCAAAGAGATCTCCTCATGCTGCGCATGGGGCTAGCCCCCATTCCCGCTTTCCCTCTATGCGCTTTAGCCTGCCGCTAGCGCCAGGCGAGTTCGGCCGACAGGTCGAGGTAGCGCTTGATGCCTTCGGGGTTGACATTAAAGGGAATGTGGTTACCAACGCACATCATGTAGCCACCGGACATTCGGGCCGTCTCGACCATCGATTCGACCATGGCCCGGATCTCGTCGGGATTGTTGCGCGACAGCACACGGTTGTCCCCTTCCCCCGCCAGAAAGCTGTTCTCATAACGGCGGGCGATCGCCTTGTAATCGGTAAATGGCTCACTGATGATGCCACGCGCGCCGCAGGCCATGATATCGTCGACAAAAGCATCCACACAGCCATCCACCATGAAGAGTACCTCCTTGCCCGCGTCCTTGAGAATGCTCCAGTATTCCTCGTATCGCGGAAATATATACTTATGCATCCAGGCGGGACTGCACACCGGGCCAGTGGAAAGTACGATATCATCATGGCAGACCGCAAAATGCACCGGCAGCCGGGCAAAGGCCCGGAACACCCGCCGGTTGATCTCCGCAAATTCATCCATGATCCGTTCGAATTCCGGTTCCAGACAAAGCCCAAGGAAATTTTCGTACCCGAAGACCAGCAGCGGCCACATAAACATTGTGTTGTAGAAATAAACAGCAGCGGATGAACCTGCGGGGGCCTTGCCTCCCCACTCGGCCGGGTATCGCTCGCGGAAACGCTGATAGATCACCTCCTCACTGCTGAAGTCGCCATCTACAACCACATTCCAGCCCGTAAAATCGGCCTGCTCCAGCGGACTGAACGCCAGCATCTCCTCGCGGCTCTTGAAGCGGTGACTCGCATCCGCCTGCTGCCAATTGTCGCGCATATGATCTCCCCAGCGACCATGTCCCTGATCTTCCTGATCCTCGGGGCGGACTTTGGGCGTATCGGTTGCAGGAATGGCTAGACCGAGCTGCGGGTAAAGCTCCGCCAGCCGCTCGCGGCATCGCTTCGGGTGCTCATAGTAGTCAATCCCGCTCAGATAGGTTTCCGCATCCGGACAGGACCAATGCTCCCAATGCGCCACCCGCTTCGGTCCCAGCCCCATGAAGGATTCATATCGTGCATCACCCATTGTATCATTTCCTGTAGGCTGCGTACTACGCTTCGAGCACTGCGACACCATAAGCACCAAGTTCGAGCGCATCCGCGCATGGCCCGTCCGTCAGCAGATTCCGGTAGGATCTGTCCAATGGAACGGTCACGTCGTGCCTGTTGAAATTCATGACAAAGATAAAGCAGCGGCTCTCGTCTTCTCGTTTCTGCACAGTCACGCCTGACGGGAGGTCTACGTTCAGCACACGCGCCACACCCCTTTCTGCAAGGAGTGTACCGTACAGATCTTGCAGAAACGAATCCCGCGTCCGGGCGGCAATATAATACGCCTTACCCTTTCCGTAGGCATTAACCGTAGCAGCAGGGGATCCCGCAAAATATTGATCCGCATACGTCGCCAGAATCCTGGCATTCCCCTCTGCGTGAAGCACCGAACACGTATCAACTGCCGTATACGGGCCCGATAAGCCTGCGGCATTCTCTGCCGCTGCTGTTATTGCCACTGTCTCATGTGGATAATAGCTCTGGCTTTCCTCTTCCCATACGCCAAAGACCTCGCGCAGTCCATCGCCGGGCACACCACCAAGATAGCATAAGTCCGAGGCGTCCACCACGGCACTCCAATACGTCATCACAACCGTCCCGCCTGCCGCCACATATTGTTTGACTCGGTCCGCAAACCCAGGCCGTAACATGTATATCAGAGGCATAATCACCAGCTTGTAATCATCCAGGGCACAGGTCTGGTCGATGACATCGACGGGGACCCCTTGCTGCCAGAAAACCTGGTAGTGCGCGGCACATTCTTCCCGGTATTTGATGTTATCGCCCAGATAAATACGCGCCCCCTCGCGTAACGCCCATTCATTCTCCCAATCCTGGATGATCGCCACCTCGGGCTGCACACTCGTTCCGACAATCCCCTCAAGCTTGGCAAAGGCCGCACCAACCGCAGCCACCTCCCGAAACTCGCGCGTATGCTCATTGCCAACATGATCAACCACCGCACCATGAAACTTTTCCATCGAGCCACGACTCTTGCGCCACTGAAAGTATTGGACCGTATCAGATCCATGCGCAATCGCCTGCAAACTGGAGAGCATGTGCATGCCCGGTTCCTTACGCTTCTTCACGCGCCCCCGCGTTGGAATGCTCGGAACACTTTCCATCAACATGAAAGGTTTACCGCCTTTCATGGTGCGACACTGATCATGCAACAACGACGTACGCACCGCCTCGCCTATTTCATCGGCATGCTCATGCCAATTGGGATAGGAATCCCAGGAAATCACATCAACCGCCTTGGCAAATTCCCCATAGTCGAGCGTAGCACCACCCGGCATGAAATTGGTCGTGATGGGGATCTCCGGTGTAATGTCACGACATGGTGTCGTTTCATCACGAAAGAAATCGATCGTTTGAAATGTCTTAAACCTCTCCCAGTCAATCATCAGCCCATGGATCCCTTTATCCGTTGGCAACACATAGTCAAAAGCAGGGAATGTATGCGACCAGAACGAAGCCCAATAGGCATGGTTGAGAGCATCAATATCATCATTGTACCTTGCACGCAACCAATCCTGAAAGGCTGCAATGCATTTGTCGCAATGGCAATCTCCTCCATTGTATTCGTTCGATGCGTGCCATACCAACAAGGCAGGATGTCCTTTGTATCGTTCCGCAAGCTTCGTGTTTATGATGCGGCATTTCTCACGATACACCGGAGATGTGCGGCAGTGATTATGACGGCCTCCGTGGGCTTGCCGCTGTCCATCCGCATTCACACGGCAAACTTCAGGATATTTGCGGCTCATCCAGGCCGGCTTGGAACCACTCGGCGTGGCAAGAACAGCATAGGCGTCATTCGCAGCTAGCTTATCCATGATCGTGTCCAACCAGTCAAACGTGTATCGCCCCTCTTCAGGCTCCAGGTTCGACCACGAGAATATTCCAATAGACATTGCATTACAGCCTGCCAGCTTCATCAGCCGCATATCCTCATCCCAGATTTCCGGGGTTTGCATCCACTGGTCGGGATTGTAATCACCGCCGTGCAATATACGCTTACACTTGCTGTTTATTGGCCCATGATTCTGCATGCTTACACTCTCATTCCTTGTTTAGAAACAATAACAGGTACTCACAATAAAGGCGAATGCCCCCTATGACCATGAAAAAACGGTACGTCCGCGGAATTTGTGGGTTTTATCTGGTCTGGCAGATCACGTTTGGAATAACCCTTTGCACATCGTGGTGACCGTGGTACCGTGCGTAACACGGCAAGGGCGATAATCTAACCATATTAGTTGAGCATATGTATGAATGTATCCAGTGTGTATCCTGAAGCAATGATCGAGAAATGCCTGCGACTTGAGGCGCCGGGTAAGGGGCTGGATCGTATCATGATCACCATTCCGGCAATTGTTCGGCCGGCAGAGCCGTTTGCGGCCGTTGTGAGTCTGCTGGATGCGAACGCCATGCCGATCATCGGGCAAGGCGAGAGCATCAAACTGCTGTGCGGGACGAATACCGCATGCGACATCTCTTTTCCGCCAGGCCGCTCCGCCGTGTGCCGCGTCGAGGGCCTTGTCTGGCAGGAAACAGGCTTTTTCCGGCTGCAGGCCGAGATCGATGGAAAACGGTTTGTCAGTAATCCATCAATGGCGACAACCGAAGACCGACCCCTCCTATTGTGGGGCGATCCGCATATCCATACCACGGTCGGTGACTGTCACGCCGAACGCTGTCGAACCCGGAATCTGGCCTATAGCGCAAGTCGTTATGCCTATGGCCTCGATTTTGTGGCTATTGCCGATCATGTTTCCTGGGCTCCGCGCGGCACGCCTGGGAAATGGTACGACAATCTGGCCGCCTGCGAGCTGTTTGATGCGCCGGGGGTGTTTACCGCCTTGTACTGCTACGAAACCTCGATGAAGGGGGGACGCGGAGGGGATTGCAATATCTATTTGCGGCAGCCCTCTCGTACCTATGTTGACCCTTGGCCGGAAGATCTGAATGTCACCGGTCTGTGCAGCCGCATCGAGGACGATTTCCTGGCAGTGCCGCACCATACAACGCGCACTGGCAAGCATGGTGAGATTCCCCCCGAAGCTTATCCCGGTGAGACCTTGATGCCGGTTGTGGAAATCCATTCCAAATGGGGCACCAGCGAATATCGCGGCAATCCGACGCCCTTGCTACAGGTTCACCCCGGCCCCAGTTATGTGCAGGATCTGCTGGCACAGGGGTATCCGCTTGGCTTTATTGGTGGTACCGATAGCCATACAAGTTTGACCTTCTGTCGTTGGCTAGAGACCGAGGCACATCGCGCGCAACCGGGCTTAACCGCCGTGATGGCGCCAGCCAACAACCGGAACGCCATCTGGGATGCCATGCAATCGCGGCACTGCTATGCCGCCTGTGGCGAGCGCATCTGGCTGGATGTTGACATCGGCGGTCTTCCAATGGGCCAGGCCGGCGAGTGCCCGACGTCGGGGACGGTGACAATCAAGGCGCAATATGCGGCAGAAAGCACCATCGAAACGGTAGAGGTCATCCGCAACAACCAGGTTGTTCACCGCGAGACACCAGGCCATTGGAATGGGCAACTGGACTGGACCGATACTGCCGCCGCGGACGCACCACCGATGTACGATGTTGCAACCGGCAAACCGACGGTCTTCTATTATGTCCGCGTGACGGCCCAGGCAGATGCCCGCGCCTGGTCAAGCCCCGTCTTTTGTAAACTGCATCAGTACCCAACCCCACCCCGATCCAACAAGGAGAACCGATGAAGACCAACAGACCGAATGTCCTGATTCTTGAATGCGACCAGATGCAAGCCCAGCGCATGGGCTTTGTCGATGGCATTGCCCATACCCCGAACCTGGATGCTCTCGCGGACGAAGGGGTCTATTTTCCGAATGCCATCACGGCCCAGGGACAGTGCGTACCCTCGCGCTGCGCGTTCATGACCGGCATGTCCCCGCACGAATGCAACGTGATGGTCAACTACCCTTTCCACGACCATTGCGGCCACCTGACCACCCGGAACCGGACCTTTATCCAGGAATTCCAGGAAAACGGCTATACCACCGCGCACTTTGGCAAAAGCCACCTCGGCTTTCCCCTGCGAATGCTCGGATTCGATGTCGGCGAGTGTATTGACGGTCGCTTCCCCGAGGGTAAGGAGCCGATCGAACGCATCCGGGTCCGCAAGCAAAGCCTCAAGCAAGGCGGTGACGGCTACGCCGATGCAAGCGGAAACCGGTCGATCCACTACAAGGCACTAGACGACGGTATTCCCTGGTTGGAAAACTATGATCCCGACAATGGACCGCTGCTATACATGTTCGACACCAACCTGCCGCATCCCCCGTTTTATTATGAAAAGCAATGGCAGGACAAGTTCAGACCCGAGGATATGATCTTACCGCCCAGCTATTACAAGGAAACCTGGGAGGGCAAACCGCCTTTTTTGAAGGCGCACTGCGAATCAGGGCCACACGCTCTGGAGAACGAGCAACAGTTGCGCGAGGAAATGGCCCAGTACTACACCCTGATCGCAGAGACCGACCGGGCCTGCGGACAAATCATCGATATCTTCAAGCGCAAAGGGATGTGGGACAACACCATCGTCCTGTTCTTCTCGGATCATGGCGATATGATGGGTGGACACCGCCTGCGTCGCAAAGGCACCATGCCCTACGAGGAATTATACAATATCCCCTGTATCATGAAGGTACCCGGTAACATGGACACAAAGCGCCAGGTCGTGGATGACCTGATTATCTCAACCGACCTGGGCGGTGCCCTGCTGGAGCTGGCAGGCCTCAATGCGCCGGGTCCCTTTGCCGATAACGATATTGTCCGGGCCTTGCAGCGCGATGCTGCGCCCGAAGACGAACACGTATTCTTTGAGCATTACGCGGCCTGGTACGGCATTCACCCCTTCTATGCGGTGCGCACCAAAACCATGAAATACATCCGCTGGTACGGCAACGAGCATTTTGAGGAACTCTACGATCTGGCCGCCGATCCTCATGAGCTCCATAACGTGGTACACGAGCCTGCCTATCGCAACGCGTATACGAAACTCTCCGCCATGGCGGATAATTGGTGGCTGGAAACCAGCGGTAAGGATCTGGCGTATTATGAGTCCGACGCCTTCAAGGCTAATCTCAACCAGCCCGCCCATACAAACGTCACATGAAAACCGGAACCAAATATGCATACGTCAGCGTTTTTTTCTAACAAGGATTATCGCAGCATTCTGGACGAATTATATGACGGCATGTACGTTGTCGATCGTGACCGCGTAATCCAGTACTGGAACAAGGCCGCTGAACATATTACCGGCTACTCCGCACAAGAGGTCATTGGCAAATCGTGCTCGCAGAATATCCTGACGCATGTCGACAAGCAAGGTTGCAACCTGTGCAAAGGCAAGTGCCCGCTGCTCGGAACCATGGAGACAGGCGAGAAGCAATCCCAAGAGGTTTTTTTGCATCACAAGGAGGGCCATCGGGTTCCGGTTGAAGTCAGAGTCAGTACGCTGCATGACGATGCCGGCAACATCATTGGCGGCGTGGAACTGTTTCGTGCATCCAGCGGCGGACGCGCGGCCATGGAAGAACGGATGCAGCAATTGCAGAATCTAGCTCTCACGGATGCGCTAACCGGCGTGGGTAATCGTAACCTTATCGAACAAGAGCTGTCGGCCCGGATGCACGAATATGACACGTTGCAGATTCCCTTTGGTGTCCTGTTCCTGGATGTCGACCATTTTAAACGCGTCAATGATGAACACGGACACGATATGGGAGATCGCATTCTCGCCTCCCTTGTCGCTGCAACGCTGAAAGCGAACCTGCGCACCTTTGATCTTGTCGGACGCTGGGGCGGAGAAGAGTTCATCTGTATCTTGCGAAATGTGCAAGATGGTGCGCTTGCCCATACGGCCGAGCGCATGCGCATGCTGGTGGAACAGGCCTATATTATCGAAAGGCAGCAAAAGCTGCAGGTAACGGTTTCCATTGGCGGCACCATTGTCCAGCCAGGCGACACGACCACCAGCCTGTGCAAGCGCGCTGACCAACTTATGTATCAGAGCAAACATGCCGGCCGTAACCGCGTCACGCTCGGTTGAGGCGAAACCTGCCATCCGGGGCAAGCCCCGGAATCACCACCCGCAAGGGCTCACAAACCGCATGCATTTTGCATCAGGCTGGCGTCAGGCGCACAGCCACCAGGCTGAAACCGCGCGGCGTATCGGGCTGAAAGGCCGTCTGCTCCCGCAGCCCAAATTTTGCTGCAGTCAAGTTCAGCGTATAATCGCCCGCCGCATCAAAGGTAACTTCACCTAGTTCCGTCGGCAAAAACTGGTAGACCTTGGATGCTTCGGACATGTCCAGTGTATCCAGATCCACTTTTCCACGAACGTCGGTTCCGTTCACTACGGCCTCCACGTCCGGTTCGCCATAGAGTTCCTTCCGTCCGCGATGTACCTTTGTCACGGCCGCAACCTTGTAGGTTCCCGGCGTCTTTAGCCGGAATCTCCACGAAGCAGCCTGTCCCGCTGATGTCCACCCCATGCCTTCTTTCTGTTTTCCTGTTCGATGAAACGTCTTCGCTGGATACTACTACCTGTATCCCAACCTTTCGTAAAGCCCTCAATATTGGTCTTTTATACGCCGCCCTCTGTTCCGGACAACACCTGATCTAATGCCTCCCGGAACTTCTTGCTATCTGGAGATGTCATGGAACGAAATCTTCTTTGCAGCACGCCGTTTGGATCTACGATGAATTTTTCAAAATTCCATCGAATTTTGCCTTTGAAATCCTGATTCTCTGCGGTAGTGAGAAATGCAAATAACGGGTGTTGTTTTTCTCCCTTTACATGTGTTTTGGCCATGAGGGGAAAATCTACGCCGAATGTAGTGTCACAGAACTGCTGGATTGCCTCATTTGAATCCAACTCCTGTCCGCCAAAGTCTCCGGATGGAAATCCAATAACGACTACATTCTTATCTTTATAGTCTTTTTGAAGCCTAACAAGGCCAGCGTACTGCTTTGTGAACCCACATTTTGAGGCCGTGTTGACGATAACAAGAACGGAAGCACCGAAATCACCCAATGTTTTCTTTTCTCCAGTAATCGTTTCTACTTCCAAAGCCTTCATTGATTCTCCTAGCGCAAGCTGGGCTGTTACCAACAGAATAGATGACAACAACAAATGTGACACTTTCATACCTCTCCTATCGTTGATTTGTAGTACTCCCATAGATCTGCTGCAAGGGAGAATCCTTACTCGGCAGCCATGTGAAGAGTCGAGAGAGTGTCTTCGAGAACCGCGGAAGTTCCGCTGGCGTTCGTAGCGTACCCTCGCGGGATACCTACATTCCAAAACAACAGCTTGCACGCAAGCTTGTTTTGCCGAATTTCACGACCCAATAACGGAGAGTTCCGTCAAGCACGAGGCTTAAAATAGTACACCCATGCTCGGCATACTGCAACCAAATATGCTATACCCGATAAGGTACATAAATAACAAAAAATGTCTTGATATACCCGAAAGGGTGTATTAAAAATCAGCAAGAGCTAATTTATACCCGAAAGGGACTACCATGACAGAACCACTCATTAGATTGATAAAAGAACGTCGTCGGGCGCTATCCCTGACCCAGCAAGATTTAGCCAACAGAGCGGGGGTTGGACTACGCTTTATTCGCGAACTGGAGCAGGGGAAAAACTCCCTGAGACTGGATAAGGTGAATCAAGTACTGGCATTGTTCGGACACCGCATGGAGCCTGCACCATTCAGAATGGAGATTGACGATGAGGAAAGCTGAAATCCATCTGAGGGGACGATTGGCAGGCGTTCTTGAGGAACAAGACCGACACTATGCGTTTACGTATGATCCCAACTATCTTGCGGACAGTGCATCGCATGCGATAAGCCTATCACTTCCTCTCAGAGCCGAAGCATACCAGGACAAGCGCCTATTCCCATTCTTTGACGGCCTTATTCCAGAAGGTTGGTTACTTGATATTGCCGAGCAGACCTGGAAACTGAATCCACGAGACAGGATGGGGCTTCTTCTCGCCTGTTGCCGCGACTGCATTGGCGCGGTTTCGGTCATAGCCATGGAGGCAGATAATGCGTGGTGACACCTGTAGAATATGCCTTGAGCCAACCGAAACTGGCGGCGACTATCACCCATCATGCTGCAAGGCCTTATTCGACGAACCACGGATACCATCCCTGCCTTTCACATGGGCACAACTCAACGATCTGGCAGAGAAAACCATTCAACAGCATGTTGCTGTACCCGGTGTTCAACCAAAGCTATCAATCCACATGGAGTCTAGTGGAACAAATCGGGATGCGCGATTCACGCTGGTAGGCATGGAGGGTGGCTACATTCTCAAGCCACCCGTTGAGCGCTTTCCGGAGATGCCTGAGCTGGAGCATTTGACCATGTGTATGGCACGAGACTTTGGAATCCAAACTGCTGCGTGTGGTTTGATCCCGCTCGATGATGCGCAACTCTGCTTCATCACCAAGCGCATGGATCGAATCGGCACAGCAAAGTTGCATATGGAAGATATGTGCCAACTAACAGACCGCTTGACGGAACAGAAATACAGAGGATCAATGGAGCAAGTTGGCAAAGCCATACTGCGCCACTGTACAAACCCCGTATTTGACGTCATGCGGTTTTTTGACCTGACAATTTTCTGTTTCTTGATAGGTAACGCAGACATGCATCTCAAGAATTTCTCACTGCTTTATGAGCCCGGAGGAGAAGTTGCCCTATCTCCCGCTTACGATCTCTTGCCAACCACATTGCTTCTTCCCGAAGACAAAGAAGAGATGGCATTAACATTGAATGGCCGGAAAAGGCGTTTGACACGCAAGGATTTCTTTCAGTTTGGCGCATCCCTAAAGCTCACGACAAAACAGATTGAAAATGCGCTAGGCCGGGCAGAGGATAGTATACCCAAGGCCTTGTTCACATTGTCAAAAGGGCTATGCAGAACGGATGCCAAGCGCCGCTTCAAATCCCTGATCAACGAACGACATACACGTATCGAGATTTGACACTCGGCTACAAATGCATCACCCAAACCGGTAATGTATCGTAATGCCCATTTGTCCTCTCTATAAGTTCGGCACCCATTATATATGGGTCTTCCGCAGAATCTGTGGGTAAGTCAAGGGCGTAGGCTGCGTAAAACGTTGATTTCCGGTGTGCTGTTGGTGGTTATGCATTTAATCAGTCGAAAATGATTCTGTAACGAGAT
>CAZRCN010000088.1:0-6044 GCA_964598575.1 uncultured Victivallales bacterium
TGACATTTCCCTTCAGCAACACCCAGAATTCCCAGGCACCCCGGCGTTTGACTTCCACCGGATCCTTGCCAAAATCACGTTTTCCAGCATTGGTATAAACAAGCATGCAGGCAGCTTAATGGAATGAGCGAAAAAAGCAATCATTGGGTTGATGTGAACATGTTCAACACGCATGGGCAAATGCTAGAATCGTAGTGGATTGGTGGAGAATATTCGATATCCGCATTCACTTGCCCGTAAAAAAGGGAAGAGCGATTGATTGCTCAGGGTTCCCCTGATGGTGAGGTAAGCCGAAGGAGATGAAATCATGAGAAAGATATGTGCATGGCAATGGCTGATGACGGGCGTTCTGGTGGCGGTGGTGATGGGGGGATCCGTTGTGAGGGCCGATCTGCCAGCGTCGGGCGGTTCGCAAACGAACATCTATGTCGATGGTAGTGGCGATATCTGGGCCGCGCATGTTTTCACGGCGGATGGTACGCTGACGGTATCTGAGGCGGTTGCAGCCGAGTATCTGATCGTTGCCGGCGGTGGTGGCGGTGGTGGTGCAAATTATCAGGAGCGCGCTGGTGGAGGTGGTGGAGCTGGTGGTTTGCTGTCGGGCAGCACCAATTTGTCCGTTACGAGTTACAGCATGACGATTGGGAGCGGCGGCTCCGGCGGTGGCAACAATGGCGGTACCCCGGGCGTGGATTCAGCCGCTTTTGGGCTGACAGCTGTCGGCGGCGGAGAAGGTGGCGGAAACAGCAGCGGTCAGGGAAATGGCGGCTCAGGCGGCGGTGCATGGAGTGGTAGCGGCGGCACGGGCACATCTGGTCAAGGCCACGATGGCGCTGGCAGTGACGGGACCTATGGTGGTGGTGGTGGCGGAGCGACATCTGCGGGATTCTCCAATGGCACCGGGGGTACAGGGGTAACCTCTTCGATTACCGGTGAGCTCGTTACGTATGCCGAGGGAGGAAATGGGGGGCTTTCCAGCGGAGCCAACACTAATGGGGCGCCAGCCGCAGCCAATACTGGTAGTGGTGGCAGCGGTGGACAGAGAAGCGAGGATGATGGTACGGTATACAATGGCGGCGATGGTGGCTCCGGTATCGTGGTCGTGCGCTACCAGGTTGGCAGTCTAAAGGCATCCGGCGGATCTCAGACAAACGCTTACATAGATGGAAGTGGTGATCTGTGGGCCGCGCACATTTTTACGGCGGATGGTACGCTGACGGTATCTGAGGCGGTTGCAGCCGAGTATCTGATCGTTGCCGGCGGTGGTGGCGGTGGTGGTGCAAATTATCAGGAGCGCGCTGGTGGAGGTGGTGGAGCTGGTGGTTTGCTGTCGGGCAGCACCAATTTGTCCGTTACGAGTTACAGCATGACGATTGGGAGCGGCGGCTCCGGCGGTGGCAACAATGGCGGTACCCCGGGCGTGGATTCAGCCGCTTTTGGGCTGACAGCTGTCGGCGGCGGAGAAGGTGGCGGAAACAGCAGCGGTCAGGGAAATGGCGGCTCAGGCGGCGGTGCATGGAGTGGTAGCGGCGGCACGGGCACATCTGGTCAAGGCCACGATGGCGCTGGCAGTGACGGGACCTATGGTGGTGGTGGTGGCGGAGCGACATCTGCGGGATTCTCCAATGGCACCGGGGGTACAGGGGTAACCTCTTCGATTACCGGTGAGCTCGTTACGTATGCCGAGGGAGGAAATGGGGGGCTTTCCAGCGGAGCCAACACTAATGGGGCGCCAGCCGCAGCCAATACTGGTAGTGGTGGCAGCGGTGGACAGAGAAGCGAGGATGATGGTACGGTATACAATGGCGGCGATGGTGGCTCCGGCATCGTGGTGGTGCGGTATCTCGCAGGCGGCGACTCGGTGCCGCCGGAGATAGACACGCTTTCACCGACCAACAACGCGACTGACCTTTTTCTGGACGTTGACCTGGTCGCAACCTTTGACGAGATCATCCTGACAAACACAGCCGGTTCCGTCGTGATCACAAATATAAGCGACAGTTTTGCGGCCACAACGATTCCCATCGGAGATAGCAGCCAGATCTCCGTCAGCGGAGATACGCTCACCATCAATCCTTCCAATACCCTTGCGTTTGGCAAGTCATACGCGGTCTTGATTGCCACCAATGCGCTCACCGATATCGCAGGCAACTTTTTCGCCGACATGACAACGACGAATACCTGGACGTTCCAGACGTTGGCACCGTCGTCACCCGTCGTCACCAATCTGGGTCCCGATGAAGTTCTAGACACCACGGCACGCTTGAACGGCATGGTCACGGCCACATATGGCGACCCATTGACCGATGTACGCATGTATATTGGAACGAACGATCCCGGACCACAGGCCACCGGATGGGATACCAACTACGTTATCACGGCAGGGTCCGTCAGTGAGAACACACCATTTGCCGTAGTAGCCTCGAATCTTTTGCTGGAAACGGAATACAGCTACCGGGTATATGTCTCGAATTCTGCTGATGAAGCTTGGTCGGCGGCAACAAACTTCACAACCTTGCCCGAGCTGTCCGCATCAGGCGGCTCGAGCATCCATTACTACACTGATGTCGGCGGTACATCCTGGATCGCGCATGTGTTTGCGGACGTTGGCAGTGACAATTTTATTGTAGACGGCCCGCTCAATGTCGAATACCTGATCGTTGCCGGAGGTGGTGGCGGCGGCTCCTCATACAATACACGCCAAGCTGGTGGTGGGGGAGCCGGTGGACTTCTCAGCGGGTCGATGTCTCTTACGGCAAGCACCAATAGCGTGACAGTGGGGGCTGGTGGCGTAGGCGGCACGGGCACCAGCAACGGCGGGGACGGGGGCAACTCATCGGCTCTAGGATTGACGGCAGAAGGCGGCGGCGGTGGCGCCTATGCATACGCCGACGGAGGGGGCAATGACGGCGGATGTGGTGGAGGCGGTGGATCGCAAGGGGGGCGCACCGGTGGCACGGGATCGCAGGGCGGCGATGGCGCCGACGGCGATTCCGTTTCTGATGCCTACGGCGGTGGCGGTGGCGGCACCAGCGCAAACGGCTCCACAGGATCAGGTGGAAGTGGTCATACGTCTGCAATTACCGGGACGTCCGAAACATATGCACAGGGCGGTGACGGAGGCATCAAGCCAGCCAGCGCAGTAGGGATTGTGGGTGTGGATGCGTTAGACAACACGGGCAGCGGTGGAGGTGGATCCTCTAACAACATTAGCCATGCTGCTGGACGGTTCGCGGGGGGGGCAGGCGGCTCCGGCATCGTGGTGGTGCGGTATCTCGCAGGCGGCGATTCCCTGCCGCCGCAGATTACCCCGCTTTCTCCGACTAACAATGCGACAGGAGTTTTAGTGGATACGGACTTCACAGCTAGCTTTGACGAGGTTGTGGAAACGAACACAACGGGTGCGATTACGATTACAAATCTGAGCGACAACACGCTGGTGACGACGATTGCCATCGGTGACACGAACCAGGTCACGGTCAGCGGGTCATCCCTGACGATCAATCCAACCAATGACCTGGCATTTGCCACAGACTATGCCGTGCTGATCGATTCCAATGCACTGCAAGATTTGGTGGGTAATGCCTTTGCCGGTATCACGGATACGAACACATGGGCCTTCCGCACGATCGTGCCCGACGCGCCAGCAGTAACGAACACCGGTGCCACGCGAGTCGGTGCCGCGAAGGCGCGTTTGAACGGCCAGATCACGACATTCAATGGGGTGCCCTTACGGGAGTTGCGTATCTACTTTGGAACCACGGATGGGGATGAAATAGCCAACGATTGGGACACAAATTACGTATTCGATGTGGCTTCGATCGCAGAAGGCGTCGGTTTTTCCACGAACGTGACGGATCTTCTGGGCACACAATCCTACAGCTACCGCGTCTATGCCTCCAACGACTATGGCCACGCCTGGTCGGACGTGGATACGTTCACGACCGAAGTTGCTGGTACGGTGACGATCGATGACACGGTTACATTCTCGGCCGCTGAAAGCTCCTCTAGTTTCACACCTGCCGGGTTTGATCCACGCGGTGCCGATAAACTTATAGCAACGATTTCCTATGAAAAGGGGTTCAGTGACGGACTGCTGACCAGTGTTTCCTACAACGGAACCCCGATGGTGAAAGCCATTGAGAGTGTTAACGGAAGTGAATACACATTCATATATTATCAGGATAGCCCATCGGGAGTTGGTGCTCTCTCGATTAATAGCGAAGTCGGCGGGTATGGCGGATCACTGCTGGCTATCTCCGGGACAAGATCCGGTGTGGGACCAACCAATGCCACCCAGGATTTCTCGGCAACCGTAACGACGGAACGGGACAACACCTTCGTGGTAGCCAGCTATGTAGAAAACACTGACGGTAGTGGTACATCCGCAGCTCAATCGCCACTTACTGCCATCTTCACGGGCAGTGTGGACTCAGCCGATGGTGCATCAGGATATCAATATGTCAGTAATGCGTCGACGGAGATCACAGCAACCTTTGATGGTGATCCAACGAGGAGTCCTGCTACGGCCGTTGCCGGTTTCGAAGGTGTAGATCCTCCAGCGGGGGGGACCCTCTTCAGGTTCAGATAAAGCATTCGTCATGGCAGACAAGAAAACCAAACAATGGAGGTACCGATTATGAAAAAGAAAACCAATGTTCGCAGTTACGCATTTATGGCTTCTCAGGCGCTTATTCTCTTTGTATGTAGTGCGTCACTAAAGGCTGACATCACGGTGGAAAACACCAATGTATTTGTCCGTTCTGCAAGCTATCCCATCGCGGTTGTAACGAACTTCAATCCGGGTAGTGCGACAAAACTGGTGGCAACTGTATCTACAGAAGACGGGTTCGGTGACACGTTGCATGATGGTATCACGTATGACTCCGTCGACATGACGCTTGCGATTACAGCCAACAATGATATCCAAAACACGTGGATCTATTATCTGGATGCTTCGGATATGCCGGGAGGAACCTTTCCCGTGGGAGAACTTGTGATCAACGGCAGTGGCGACAACGATCTGGGCGGTTCGCTGATTGCCCTCGCTGGGGCCGATGCTGGTGTTGCCGCCACGAATGCAGCAACTGCTGCAAGTGTGACATTGACAACAGAAGTCGATGGTGCCTGCGTTGTGGCTGCACATGCCAACAATGATAGCGGCGCAACAGCACAGCCCCCGCTGACACCGCTGCTGGACGCCGAGGTTGGCTCTTGTGGTGGTGGATCAGGTTTTGCGATAATAGAAAGCGCAGGATTGGTGACAAATAATTTTTTGAGTACCTCACGCCCCGTGACAGTTGCAGCCGCATTTGTCCCGATACCCCCGCCAGCGGGAACGGTGATTGTGATCAAATAGATCGTCGCAGGTGTACTACGGCTACTGATGAAAATCGATTCGCCTCCTGGCGAATCAGAACGAAAACGATAAAAACAAGGATTAATGACATGAAACAACAAAAAGACATTACACGAGCCGGAATACTCCTCGCTCTATTCTCTTTCGTATGTGTTACCATCGCTACTGCCCGGGAAGCCCCCGTGAAGGTATACATTCTCGCCGGGCAGTCAAACATGGTTGGCATTGGTGCTGTTGATGGTGGCGGATCATCCTGGCGCAACGTTGTGTTCGAGCCAGTCGTCTCTGTCTATCCTGGCTCCTATGATCCTGCGGTCGACTATGACGCGTTGGAGCCCACTCAGACGTATCCAGTGGAATCATTTGGCAACAATGATGGCTTTCCTGGTGAAGGGGTACATGTTCTGCGCGGTTTTATCGAAATACAAAAGACGGGAATATATGAATTCCGCCCGGGCTACGGAAGTTCGACGCTCAATGTCACGACCATAGATGGAAAGGAAGTGTACCGCAAGGAACCGGGCCAAGAGAAGCCGACCAAAACCCCCGTCAAACTGGCGGGGGGAACCAGGATACCATTCAAGACGATCTACCTGAATGAGCGTGGAGGGTCAGCAGGTTATTATTCCCGATTAGATGTGCCCGGTACGCTGACGAGCGTTGTCAAGCGGCAAGGGAAATATCC
>CAZRCN010000088.1:6144-10574 GCA_964598575.1 uncultured Victivallales bacterium
GCTGGCTACAAAGACCCGAAATCCCGCTGGAAAAAAGGCACCGAACCCGAGCAGGGCGGTTGGTATGCCGGTAAACAGTATGATGATTGTGTCAATGCCGCCAAGGATGTTTTAGACAACTTCGAGAAAAACTTCCCGATGTGGAAGGAACGTGATTATGAGATTGCGGGCTTTGTCTGGTGGCAGGGCCACAAGGACTCCGGCAATACGGTTCACCGTCAACGCTACGAGCAAAACCTTGTACAACTGATCGATCAACTACGCAAAGACTTCGATGCGCCGAAGGCTCCGTTTGTCGTGGCGACGATCGGGTTCCACGGCTGGGAGATGCCGGAACAATACCTTCCCATCGCCGAGGCGCAGTTGGCTGTTGATGGCGACAAGGGCAAATACCCCGCCTACAAGGGCAACGTCAACAGCGTCGAGACGCGCGACTTCTGGCAGCCGGCCGAGGAATCACCCAAGGGGCAGGATTACCACTACAATCAAAACGGGGAAACGTACTACCTGATTGGCCGCGCCATGGGTGAAGGCATGATCGAACTTAAAAAGTAGACTGGTAGCACCAATCAAGAAAGGAATTGTGTCTATGTTATTTCGCAAATGGATACCCCGTGTTTTCATCCTGATCGCCGTCACGCAATTTGCCGTCGGCAGTGGAGCGGCATCGAGTCGCCATACGACCGACCTTCCTATGGGGGCTAAGGGGCGGGAAATTCCGGACGTTTGGTATAGGTTTGTGGATGCGAAGCTGCAGGAAAGCAAACGTGAACTGGCCGGGAACATGGCGGCCGGGATGCCTGCCGATTACGATGAAATGCCCGGCAGTTCATACTATAAGATCACCCCCCTCTTCAACCCTCACCCCAAGCCGGGCCAGAATTGGGATGTTAAGAATTTCGGACCGGTGGGGCTTGGCATCACGTTGTCCAAGCCCGCCTTTACCATGAAGATTCGAAATGTCGAAAAAGGATCCCCAGCGGCGGCAACGGGTAAGCTGGAAAAAGGACAGATCATTGAAAGCATCAACGGCAAGGTGCTTCAGGACATCGACCCCCGTATTATCCTGGGCAATATCATTACAGAGGCGGAAGCGACAGACGGCTTGATTCGGTTGAAAATCAAGGACGAAGGTATTGTCACTGTTAAGATCCCGGTGCTCGGTGCCTATAGTGAAACCTGGCCGCTGGATTGCCCGAAGTCCGATAAAATTGTCAGGAACCTGGCTGACACGCTGGCCAAACAGGAATCACCGCGCTGGGGATCGGTGCTCTTTATGCTCTCAACGGGCAATGAGAAAGACCTTGAAGTCGTTCGGAAGTGGATGGCGCAAAAAGAAAAGATCGGGAACGGGACATATGCCTGGCACGCCGGGTACATCGGGATCGGGGTCTGTGAGTATTATCTGCGCACGGGGGACGAAAGCGTGCTGCCAATGATTGCAGAAATGGCCGAGTCGCTCAGGACACTTATGTATAATGGCGGCTGGAGTGGCCGGCCCGGTGCGCAATTTACGTATTCCACGGGAAGCGGACAGATGCATGCGGCTGGTGTCCATAGTCTCACGTTCTTGCTTCTGGCCAAAAGGTGCGGGGTGGATGTTGATGACTATATGCTCCAGAGATCACTCAAAGCCTTTTATCGTTTTGCCGGACACGAGAATGTGCCTTATGGCGATGGCTGGCCGGAAGGCGGATTCCGGGATAATGGCAAGACGGCCGGACTGGCGGTTGCGATGGCGGCTGCCGCCCGGTTGACACCAGAAGGAGAGGATACCGTGTATGCGGATGCCCGCGATGTCTCGGCCATGAAGAGTTTCTATGCCACCAGCTGGTTCCATGCCGCCCACACCGGCGGCGGTATTGGCGAAATCTGGCATCACGCCGCCATGGGTATGATGTACGACAAACGCCCCGTGCAATACCGGTCCTATCTGGATACCCGTCGCTGGGTCATGGAACTTTCCCGACGCCACGACGGCAGTATTGGTATTGCCGGTGTCAAAGACCGGTATGATCAATCCGCCACGGAACATCAACGATCCTGGGGCACGTTTTTCGCGCTCACCTACACAATTCCCCGCCAGCATTTGCAACTGTTCGGGGCACCGAAGACAAAATGGTGCAAATCCTATCAATTGCCGGAACGCCCCTGGGGCCGGCCGGCTGATGACGCGTTCGTTTCCCCCGCGCCGCCCGATAACGCCCCACTCTCGTGGTATGATCTGCACGAAGAGACAGTGCGCAAGGATGCGTCCCTGCCCTTCCTGGTCAAAACCCGTCCGGACGATATTAGCGATGAAACCTTGCTGGCGTATCTCCACCATCCGGAGAGCGGCATTCGGACGGCAACGATGCGCAGGGTTGTGGATAAAGAGCGTGACCATCTTATCGTGCCGATGCTCAAATCCCGTGATCCCAGGGTCCGGCACAATGCACTATTGGCGATCAAGGGGATGTTCAAGGGCAAGGCGCTGCCTGACGAACGGGTAACGCCCGAGATGTTCGATCATGTCAGTAACATAATTGAGGATCCGGATGAGAGTCTGTGGGTGGTCCTGGAGGCCATGAAAGCGATCAGCCGAGCCTCCCCGGATGTCATCGCCAAACATCGCGATACCATCCTCAAGTATATGGCCCATGACAGCTGGTTTGTGCGGGATGCCGCCGTTAGCGCATTGGCGCCGATCTGTACCGACCGTGAGCATTACCAAGCGATCCTGCCCCTGATGATTAAAACCATTGCCGAATTCACCACCGACGCACCGGCCGGAAACTCGACACGACGACTGGCCAAGAAGCTGCCTGGAGCAGAACCGCAAGTGAAGGCGTTTGCTTCCGAAATGCTCAAAAAAACGTATGCGGCGGTACCCCCCCAAATGCGCTTCCCGGGGGGATATGTGGTGCCCAATGGCGCTAATATCATTCGCAGCAATCTAGGTGCTCTACTGAGTCTCCTTCCGGAAGGCGAAACCTTTGTCCGCAGTAGACCCATGATCACGCTGGCCGCCGCCCGAAGCGGAAAAGAGGCAGATAAATATCGGTACACCGGGACGCATGAGCCCAATCAGCAGGCGCTTGGTACGTGGTCTACGCTTTGGCCACGACCTGAGTCGCCTGAGGAATTCGAGGGTAAAATGCGAGGCTATGTGAAGAAATATGACAAGCCACCCGCCAAACCCAAGGACACCATGACGCTACGTGAAGGCGGAAAAGTCAAAAGCAAGCGCTTCAAGGGCTGCTTCTGGTCCGGCGACTGGTTGCTTGATCCCAGGCGTCAGGTGGCTCGAAAAATGATATTCCGCACGTTTGAAGGTGTAGACTTTATGTTTGTTGAAAGTGGGGGATTTGATAAAGCAGATGGTTCTGAAGACTGGTCTCCCGGCTATTATGCTTATGCCCGACGGAGCGACCTCGCATCGCCAACGCGGCCTCAGGCGAAGTGATGATGCACAATCGTTTCCCACGCTATGTTGACTTTGATCCTGCGGTTCCGGTGTGGTGCGTCACACCGGAGCGTCCCGGCTGCATACACCGCTTCTTTGACACCTCTCCTATCAGTCCGTCGGGGCGTTACCTCGCCGTTTTACAAATGCCGTTCGAAGACCACCTCCCCGCTCCCGGCGACAAAGGTACGATTGTACTTGTCGATCTGGAAACAGGGAAAGCCAGAGAGCTGGCCGAGTCTGCAGGGTGGGAGCCGCAGATGGGTGCGAACATCAACTGGGGTGGCTCGGATGAGCAGCTCTTCTTTAACGATGTAGACATCAGCAGCTGGACCCCGTATGCCTGGAAACTGAATCCGTTAACGGGCGACAAGGTTAGAATGGAAGGGCCTGTATACCATGCCTCTCCAGATGGAAAATGGCTGATTGCCTCCAATCCGACCACAATGTTCCGGACACAGCCCGGCTATGGCGTCCGCATACCGGAAGACAGAATCAAACGCAACATCGGACCTGTGACGGATGACGGCTTCACCATCACCGATACGGAGACCGGTGCATGCCGTATGCTTGCTTCCATAGAAGAGCTGCTCGACCAGGCTGATCCACCGGTGAAAATTGAAAACATGGGCGACCAGGAAATCTATGGTTTTCATAGCAAGTTCAACGCGCAGGGCGATAAATTGATGCTCAGTCTCCGCTGGTACGAAAAGACCCCGGAATCGGCCTTTAATGCGTTTGCGCGCGACAGGAACTGCGTACGCTTTGCGTGGATAACCACCGATATTGAACGGACCTTCACGCACTGCGCTGTCGGACCGGATGTATAGGATGTGTGCTGGGGCACACCGTGCCGCTAAAACAATTGGGCGAGGAAGGTTTTGGCGGGCACGATGATGGGACCATAGTGCGTGCACGTGCTTCCAAACGATTTTTGGCTCCTCCGCAGAATCTGTGGGTCAGAAAACCAGTCAGGCTCCCTGGT
>CAZRCN010000089.1:0-10507 GCA_964598575.1 uncultured Victivallales bacterium
GATCCAAGCGCATAGCCGAAGCCCTCGCCCGACAACTCGATGATCACGTTGGTTGAATCATGCTGGCCGCTCACTTCCGTGGCACTCAGCAACCCGGCAGCGTCGGCATTGACCGACACCGTCTGCGTGCCCCCATTGAACAGCACGCGGAATGTCGACGAGCCGTAGGCTACCGGGTTCCCATTGTCAATGTCCGACAAGGAACCGGCTACGGTGACACTCGCTGGCACAAGGAATCCCTGACCTTCGTTGATCGCCCCTGATGACCCGTTGCTGTTTGCCTGGTACGTGAAAGATGCACTGATATCGGTCCAACCGTTGCTAATCGTGGGCAGGTATCCCGTCGCGGCCACGCCATCGGGCGCATTGGTGATCGCCAGACGATATCCGACAGGCAGGGGGGCGATGTTGTAGGCCAGCGAATCCTCGACCAGTCCGGCACTGTTGAGTAGTTTTATCCCGCCGGACACCGGCAGATCGAAGCCCAGCGGGGCATCGCGACCGGAAACGTCGCCACCACCGGCCACCCAGAAACCATAGCCGTTGTTCGAATCCGTGAAGCTTTGCGTGATCCCCGAAACCGTCTGCGTGGTAGCCGCATCGAAATCCTCGACCGCCAGCGACCAGCCGACAATATCCCGCCCCGCCGGACCGGCCAGCTCGATGAACCGGCCCGCCGCCGGATCACCCAGCCCCACTTCATTGATCCAAACCGAACCGGACTGCTGCACGACCGCAGTGGACGAACCCGATTCGGGTGCCATCTTGACCACAGCCCCATCCGCAGAACTGTAACTGACTTCAACCTGATAGCACAGCGTCTGGCCCGCCTCAAGAGGACTCTCCGGGAGTGCCGCCACATAGCGGGTCGTGGCTGGCTGCGGCACCATTGCGACAGCATTACTGAACCCCCCGTCCTCGACCCAGTAATGCGCCGTCACAACCAGGTTCGAGACCGCCTCGGGCGGGCGAGGCTCCACATCGACCGCGACCCAGACCGACTGCGTATAGGTCAGCGCATCCACACCCAATGCCGTGGATCCATCCGTTTGGCCGGAAAGCCAGGGATCCTCAACAGCAACATCAACCAAAAATTCCAAGTCGAAATCATCAATGAATATACTCTTCCCCGACCCCCCGCCGGGAATGCCGACCAACCCCGCACGCACCCTGTCCGCCGTTCCCAGTGAGGGGATGTAAGCCGTAACACTGCGCGTAGTCCAGTTGGTGGGGTCAGATACGTAACGGGGCAGCGCGGACCCCACATTGATGCTCGTATGCCAGTCGTTGGTCGTGATCACCGGCTGGATCGAATCGTTCACGAAGGAATACTCGTTGCGTACCCGGAATGTATACGCCACCGTCTGGCGACCCGCCGTATCGAGCACGTTGGCATGCGTCAGCCGCGCCCGATGGCTGCTCGATGCAAATCGACAGTCAAACACGGCACTCCCGCCCTCGCTCCCGGGCGCATTCTGCGCATCCTCGGCCCAATCCGGCGCGGAAGCATGCAGTTTTGCCGACTGCCAGCGACCGGACATAACCCCGGAAGCAAAAGACTCGGGGAAACCGGGCAGGAACGCCTCGCCCAGATATACATTGTCCAGCAGCACCACCGCATTGGTGTCCGACAACGCACGAAAACCGACATACAGATTCGTGGCATCCAGCATCGAGGCGGGAATCCCGCCGGACAACCAACCCGCGCTCCAATGCCCCCACTGGTTCGTCACAACCGTCCATTGCGCCACCTGGTTGGTGAACGCCGACGACAACGGCATCCCGCTATCCGACTGCGCAACGGACACTTCCAGTTGGACAGCATTCGTACCTGCCTGCTCAAGCAGACGACCGAAGGCGTCGATCACCGCGTTGGACGAAACCGTATAAGGGCCCGTCGCCAGAAAACCCGAACCGCTCCCATCCGCCGGGGTTTGCGCGGCAAGCGAAATGCCGCCGACCTTGCGGTTGGCGTCCAGCGCGACCGCATTGGTCGTGAGCCAGTCCCCGGCGGAAAGATCCGTTAACGCGGCAGGCAGCTCGGGAGGACTAGACGTCTCCAGATCATAATAGGCACCCTGCACCGACAGGCAGGACCAGGACAACACCAGAAAACAAAACGGCACCCTAAACCACGGGAAGCATTGCATGCGATATCCCCTTTCCTTCGGCTCGTTAAGCACTGTCAGAATGCAATATGTTGAAAAGTAACGGAAACCAAATCATCTGCAAAGTAAAAAAAGGTGCCATGGCTGATTCTTTTGTTGATTTAAATGGCTATTACACAACGGGCAAAGGCTTATTCCGATAGCATACAGTCAACTTCTCGAAAAACGATTACTGCCGACGATTCCCCGCTCCGTGAGCTTCCAAATCCCGCTGGAGGGACCGGTTCCACCCGGTCCGCGTCCGTAGCGTGCCCATAGTCGGCCCATGAATCGCCTGCAGCCTTCACATGGCCGAGCACATGGTCCACACACGGCCCCGACTCGCGATGATGCTCGTCCTGCAAAACATATAAATGACGACTGTTTTCTGAATGGAGGGCAAGCGTCCTATAGGGCCGATCAGCGGGTCTTGCAAGTCACGAACCTCTTCGCGACCGCGAAACGCAAGGTATGCTGCATCCTATCAGCGACACCGGTTTCAATGGAACAGAAACACAGCCGACGGGGGAACGATCGTTCCCCCGCCGACAGATGTATGATCGCTTAGATAATATTGGTTAGAGTTCCCACCCTGCTGCGCGCATCTTACCGATAGCATCTATAACCTCGGCAGAATTTGTGCTCATCAATCCGGTGTCAACCCAAGCCCCATTCGCTAATGCTTGTTTACCGGCTTCCGAAGTTGGAACGGGGAAAGAGATTCCTGTGAGAGGTCCAGCGACCATAATCCCCATTTGATCGACCGTACATTCAGTTTTCCTGAATTGAGGGCGCCAACGGCGAAACGTCGCAAGAATTTTCGGGTTGGCAGCATAACTCTTGTTGTAGACCTCGACAACCGCATACCCCGTTCCTGACTTAATCCCTTCGCCATCACCAAACACACCAAGCGCATAAGCATAATTATTATTCTTGTACCCACCTACAAAGGCCGAATATGTGAAGTTCTCGGGGCGCACATTCCTGCCTTCGAAGTCGGCTGCCGCCAGATCAAGATCAACCGTGTAATGATTGAAATCTGCATTACCAAGTGTTGCCCAGACAAGCGGTGCCGTCGTATTGCCCTGAATAGTTAATTCCCCCGTCCGTGTCATGGAGTGAGCAGCCGCAGTGGCATCCAAAGAGTTAGTTGGGTCGGTATCATCATGCAATTGACTATTGCCGTAAAGCTGGAGTATCCCGTTGGTAGCAACAATCGGAGTACCGTCAACGTAGCGGTTCAGCCCGGGAAGGTGCTCTTTCTCGTACTGGTAGAGCTGTACCTGTGTGCGCAGATTCCCGATCATGGGGATACCGTCTGCCGCGTATTTCGCGCGGGTGATGAACGGATCCAGCGCCGGCAGCAGCGCGATCGCCAGAATGGTAATGATCAGGACCACTACCAACAACTCAATGAGCGTAAAGCCCGACTTCGATCCCCACCGTCTGTTCCCTACTCCCTCTGTGTGTTGCATGACACAACCTCCTGTTTTCGGCAGTCTAAACTGATTCTCTATTTCGTCAGCAGAAGCGACCGCCTGTGCCCTGCCGACGCGGTTTCCACCTCGGAAACCAGCATCAGACTACCACATACCGTTGCGGTTGCAACCCTCTCCGTTGTCGTTATTTTGCGACAACAATCAATGACAGTCGCTACATGCTGCCGACAGACGCATCCTGTATCTGAATCAGCACCTGATAGACCCCCATGACAACCGGTCCGATCAGTCCGCCGAGCAGGATAATCATCACGGGCGTAATCATGTCCAGTGTCCGTGAGAGCGTCGCCCTTGCCTGCTCCCCGTAGAAGGAGATGATCGGCAAGAGCATTTCCGAGAGCCGCCCGGATTCCTCGCCCGCGCGGATCATCTGTCGTGCCAACCCTGGAAAGATCGTCCGTTCGGCGTCATCACTCATGGCCTCGGAAAGGCTGGACCCCGCTGTCAGTATCCGTTCCCGCATCCTCCCAAGGCTGTCCTCGATCAAGACATCGTTGACACTGCCGCGGATCAGATTGAGTGATTCAGGAACCTCGATGCCGGTCTCATTGTTCGCCGCCAGCAGGTCAAGGAACCGCACCAGTGCGAACTGGTAGAGGACAGAGCCGACAAGCGGCAGCTTGCGTTCGACCCGGGTCAAGGCCACCCGTGTGGGATGATAGCGCTTGCCAAGCCCCCACAGGAACGCGATACCGGCAATCGTCACCGGTGGCATGACCAGCCATAATGAGAATTGCTGGTTCCGGCCACGTTACTTCGCGAACGCATTGGCGTTTGTAAAATCAGGGGCTAGAATGGCACTTCGTCCCCGCCGGCTCCGGTGTCGGTGCTCGAAGAATCGTCACCAGAGGAGCCGCCGGAGGAGGAGCCACCATCGGAGGGTTCACTGCTGCCAGAAGAGCTACCGCCTGACGGGGCATCCATGGTCGGCTCACTCGCGGTTCCGGTATAGCCATTCCCGTCATCCTCAAATGCCTCGACAACCGCATAAACCCCTGCAACGAGAAGTGCCTCCCCGGCCAGCACGGTAAGTGCCCGATAAGGTTCACTACCCCATACCTTTGGATTCACCCAGCAGATGATGCCGCCCGGCGCAAGCGGGCGCCGCCAGCGACTGAACCGGAACAACGCCGTGACGTCACTGCCAAAACCACCATGCTCTACCGAGGTCTGTACCACCGCTGCACCGCTGCCACCACTGCCGGCAGCGCCCGGACTTGCTTGCGCATAATCAACCATCCCTGCCTGATGCATGCGGCTCAGCTGTACCTGAAAGCGAGAGGGTGTAACGCCGGCTGGCAGAATCCGAGCCGTCTCCCCATATACCAACCCCGTCAACACCAACAAACCGACTATGACTCCATATGTTTTGTTCATCGTATCCTCCTCTTATCCCTTCCCCGTTCTGTCAATCATGCCGCCCATTTGCCATCTGGTCTTCGGCCCGCCGCAACACATAGTCTCCCATTCGCCCTACTCTTCCTCTTCGCTCTCCTCCGGTTGCTCGATGTGACAGATGGCAACATGCCCGGACGCATCCTCAAGAATCACGGAATTGCTGCCAGGGGCTGTCCGGGTATATAAAGCCTGACTCCAACCGCGCACCTCAATCTGCCCCCGTGCGGCATCCCGCACGCGCCAGGCATACGGGCCGCGCCCACCGCTTCCCGTCAAGACCACTTGATCGCCATCCGCCTTCAGTTCGTATTCGGATGGCTCGATTACCGGCATGTCCTCCAGCGGCAACGATTCCTCGTCCACGCGGGTTGTGCCAAAATACGTGCGGGCCGGATCCGATCCATCCTCCTCTCAACCGGTGATGCACACCGCCAACCCCATCAAACATGCAAGTCCGGTAATCCGTAACATGGTGTTCGTGTTCGCATGCTGCTTCATCATATCGGGTTCCTCTGCTGTTGTTCGTTTGGTCATCTCGTTTTTACTAGAACCAGACCTCTTCCTGCTGCGGTCGGGTTGCATCGGGCTCTTCTATCTGAACTACCTGTTCATGGTTCGCCCAGCTCTCCTGTGCAAGAATTGGATTCGGCGTGGTCAGCGCCAATGTGCGTAACATGCTGGCCAGATAATCGCTACGGGGCATCTGGCCCAACGCACGAAGGGCCGCAATCCGATAGGCATCCGGATACCCGGGTTCCTGGGCAATGCCCAATAACGTCTGCTGGGCGTACCCGGAAGAAACCGTTTCGATCGCAGCCAGGCAAGGCTCGTGCAAGGAAGCATCGCGCCCGCCGGCCTGCGCAAGGAAGCGCACCGCATCCCCGGTTCCGATGTGTGCCAGCTCATCGGCGGCAAGCGCCCGGATGTGAGCATCTGGATGGGTCACCAGCACATCCTGCATCAAGGCACGTACCGCTTGCCGGCCAGACGCAAAAACCATATCCATGGCCAGTTCACGCAGCCAGGCATGATTGTGCCTTTCGGCTGCATATAAGAGCTGGTAGAGGCCCTCTTCCGTATCCAAGCAGCCCAGCAGTGACACCAGACGCATCCGCCCCTGCGGCGTGGCCTGCAGCAGAAGCCGCACCAGCAGCTCGACTTGGCATCCATCCGCTCGCCCCCCCCATTGCCTAGCCAACTTGACCCAGTATCCATCCTGTTCAGGTCGTGTCAACAAATGGCCGAGCGCTGCAACCATCGCATCCGGGGCCCTGCGCCCCAGCAACACCGAAAAAGCTGTTTGTTCAGCCACGCCACCCGCCTGCAATAACTGTGTCAGCAAGTGCATGGTTGCCTCATCCGCCAGTCGTTGCCGCATACGCAGGCGGTCCGCTTCCGAACCGAATTCGAGCACTGCCAGGCACCTCTCCAGGGACAAGGAGGCCTCGACACGTTGCACACCCGTGCCACCAGCCCTCCCCCTGCTGGCAAAAGGCACTTCATCCGCACTGCCGGATGCCGGATGCACGCTTCCTGCACGTCTCTGCTGTCCCGTACCAACCAATCGGTCTCGCCTGACAGGTGAGGTTGCTCCCTGGGCAAAAACATCCCCCTCGTGGTGCGGTGACGCGCCTATGCGTGGTATGGAAGCATCACACCCCTCCTTGCGTATTGGCAACTGCCACAGCAGGACTACCCCCAGCAGGAGTGTTGCGGCGATGAGCCCCCCTATTCGTATGTGCCTTGCATGTCTCGCCAGCATATTCCTGCCCTATGGTGCGATGATGCGCTCGATGAATCGTCCCGTCGTGCCCTCGAAGGCATGTGGATACGGATCAGCCTCTGCATCAATATTGCCGCTCATCCAGCTTGAGTTCTGTTCGGTCTGGTCCTGGTTTAAAAAGTAGATATGATTCGTGCCTACCGCATTGGTTGGCACCAGAAAATCCGTTGCAAATGTGTAGGCCTGCGCGTCGTAGGTGCGTCCGCCCGCCTGAAAACGCCAGGAACCGGCCGGTACGACCCCCTGCAGTATGCCTTCCGCTCCTTCACCCGTGAGAATTTCACTGTTCGACAAATCCACAATATGGAACTTTGAACGGATGGGCACGTAGGAAAGCACCGTCCAAGTCGCCTGCGTCACAGTGCCTGCCACGAGTTGTTCGGGCATGTCTATCTCTGAAATGGTGCCTCCTGAACGGCGTTTATAATCAGGCAGATATTCGAATACATGGTCCGCATCAAAGTAGCCTGGTTCACTCACAGACTCCTCGTCTGTACCACCCGGCTTGATCGTCCGCACAATCAGCTTGCTCTGCGTCGGGTGCGGACGCGCATCCACTTCATCTGGAATAACCGCCGACAGATACAATGCACCATCCATCTGCGCATGGTTGAACCAGGCATAGAAGTCACCACTCTTTTGCGGAACCGTCCAATCGCAGGTGAAGCTGTAGATATTCGCCCGGCGTCCATTGATGCGCCAGGTACTATTACTTACGCCTGCCAATGTACCATTACAAAAGTAAAACCAGCCATTAGTGCCTGACATGCCAGCACCCACCCGGCCCCGAACAGGAACATAAGACAGCACACTCCAGCTTACATTGGTTACCGAACCCGGCATAAGATTGTCCGGGAATCGGACATCCCGCACGAGCGCGCCACTGCGCAACATCGAATTATAAAGATTGTCATCCACATGGACGCTTATCTCGTTGGTCACCGTGTTGCCCAACGCATCCGTACTGGTCAGACAAATGACATTCGGGCCATCATGCAGCGGCAGATCCTCGATCCGCCAAGCCCCATCTGTAATGTGTCCTGCAAACGTACCATAGTCCCGATGCGTGCGAGCAAGGATCTGTGCCAATCCGGACAGATCATCGCTGACCCCTTCCAGCAACAGCATATGGGCATGGCCCTCGTTCGTGTTTACATGCATCACCTGGTTGGTGATGGTTGTGCGCGGCGGGTCCGGATCCACGATACCCCGAAGGTTCAGAACAAACGGGTTGGTTTCCGGTGCGCTATGCCCAATAGAGATCCAGGCATCATACGTTCCCCCCGACGCACTGAGAAAGAGCACCGGGAAATTGCTGGTTGTGCCTACTTCCACGGCTGCAGGCAGATTGGTCCAGGCAAACCAAGCAGAGTCGGGGCCGTCAACAACCACATTCGAAATCACAAGAGTATCCGTGCCACTATTCGTAACGGATAAGGTATGACGAAGCCAGCCACCTGGCTGCACCGGTCCAAACTGGGTGCCGGCTTGCGTGGATACTGCCGCCCCACTCGAAAGCGCCGTTCCATTGGTGCCAAGCACGAGCATGTCCGGTGCTGCATACATGAATCCGTCATGTAGCACAGTTGTTCCATACCCGGTTGAAACCGTCACCACATCTCCTGTTGCCGCACCAAGCAGGGATTGGCCGGCTGTAACGACGATCTGGGTTACCGTTTGTCGATCAATGGAAGCAACCGCAACGCCGCACAGGGTCACTGCCGTCAAATCCCCATCACACAGATTTGTGCCGTTAATCACGATTTGCCTGCCACCCAGCCAGCTCGCTGTAGCGGGAATGACCTGCGTAATGATACCGGCAGGATTATACCAGTAGGCGTCCTGTAGCAGAATATCCTCGCCGTCGGGGCGCTGCATCAACAGGGAGGCGGGTCCGGCATTGGTACCAGGGGGCATATGAATACCCAACCAGCTTGCCTCATTCGTAACCAGCGTTGCCGCCTGACCATGCACCAGCACATTCGTGACCGTGCCAAAGCTGCCATTGGTAACGACGACGAGGTTGCCGCCCGGCAAGGGGCCCGAGGGTGGCAGCACCGCATAGGCGGATCCAGCCAACGGCATCCGGTACACAGCATCCGGCGTGTTATTACTGATAACCAGTGTCGCTGTGTGATCACCGGGGTGTATCGGTGCATATTCGACAGAAAAAACGACGGCCGTTCCGCCAATCGGCAAGGCAGCCGGAATCCCACTCGCAACAAAATTCGTGGCATACTGCCCTTCGATCCCCCAGCCATGTATGGTGACAGATTGATGCCAGTTGTTATTCGTCATGCTGAAAGCATGCGTACGCCAGCCACCTACACGGCCTAACCCGAAATCCGTTCCCTTTTCTGGAGACACAGCTTCGCCATTGGCAATACTGACACCATTACTGCTATAGACACGCAGCGGCGGACTTTGGTCTATCGTCAAGGCCGTCGTGTTGGTTCGCGTGCCGGTGTTCCCGGCCGCATCGGTTGCCTGGAGCACAAGTTGCGCGGGTCCATCCGTATCGTTGGTCGTCACCGTGTAGGCGAAAGTATATTCCCCCTCTTCGTCCGCTTGATAGGTTGCATCCCGTCCATGAACCGAGAGTGATACATGGGAAAGTGAGCTGGCATCATCGACCTGGAAGGACAGGGACACCGCTTCGCCCCGCCGCGCAGAGTCAGGAGCTGCCTGCACATTCGAAAATGCGGGTGCCGTGCGATCATACGTCAGACTGTGCACATTCGAGGCTTGATTTGGATTCCCTGCCAGGTCCACGCACACGTCTGCTGCCACCGATACCGTCACCGTACCGTCGGCTTGTGGCAGCACACCGAATGTGTAGTTCGTGCCGCCCGTGCCCACAACGTTGGTGACTACGCCATTCGCAATCGTTAGGTCCCCAGCCACAAAGTTCGTGACCACCTCCGCGAAGTCCACGCTGTAGGGAATCTCACCGACATTCGTCGGGTCCGGTGCACTCGTCGTCAGCATCGGCACCGGATGCGTGCCGTCGTACCGCAGGCTGATCGCATTCGAGGCCGCATTCGTGTTGCCTGCCAGATCCATGCACACGCCTGCTGCCACTGAAACCGTAACAAATCCATCGGCCTGTGGCAGCACACCGAACGTGTAGTTCGTACCGCCCCCCGTGCCCACAAAATTGCTGACCACGCCATTCGCAATCGTTAGGTCCCCAGCCACAAAGTTCGTGACCACCTCCACGAAGTCCACGCTGTAGGGAATCTCACCGACATTCGTCGGGTCCGGTGCACTCGTCGTCAGCATCGGCACCGGCAACGTGCCGTCGTACCGCAGGCTGATCGCATTCGAGGCCGCATTCGTATTGCCTGCCAGGTCCACGCACACGTCTGATGCCACTGAAACCGTCACCGTACCGTCGGCCTGTGGCAGCACATCGAACGTGTAGTTCGTGCCCCCCGTGCCCACAACGTTCGTCACCACACCATTGTCCACCGTGATGTCAGCCGCCACAAAGTCCGTGACCACCTCCGCGAACACCACGCTGTACGGGATGTCCGGCAGACTCGTCGGGTCGGGCGCACTCGTAGACAGTACCGGCACCGGATGCGTACTGTCGTACCGCAGGCTGATTGCATTCGAGGCCGCATTCGTATTGCCCGCCAGGTCCACGCACACGTCTGATGCCACTGAAACCGTCACCG
>CAZRCN010000090.1:0-10229 GCA_964598575.1 uncultured Victivallales bacterium
AAACCGAGGACCGGAAACAGCAAGGCAAACAGTCGCAAGGTGATGACCACATCCACGAACCGGTACCCGCGCTTCTCCCGCAAAAACAACCTGCGCCACCATGCGAATACCCCCCACCCCCGGCGATGACGACGAAAGCTGCATTTTACGGAATAACGCGTCTTCCAGCGCTTCTTGTAGGCGCGTCGGGCCTCGGCAAATCGTTCCATGCAAGCCGCCTCATCGGACGGATCTGCAAATACATACTCTCGCAGTAATGCCAGCAATCGAAAGGTATCATACTGGAAGTCCAACCCTTGTTCGGGCAATGAACCGGCTGCCGCCAGTTCGCGCATCAGGTTGAGGTTGCGCAACGCGCGCCATCCCTCCTCCACGCACATCGGCTGATTCTGCACCAATTGTACCAGTAGCCGTCGCAGGGCGGGAAACATCATGATCCGATCCCAGTAGGGAAATAGCAGCGGCGGCACACGCAACCGCCGGAAAAACAACTTCCGCGTGGCCCACTCCCTGATATAGAGCCCCTCCTGGATTACATCATCCGCTAGTGCCAAAAACGCCAGAAAGACCGCAGCATCCACATCCGGGTAATATGTGCGGCAGTAGGAACGTACCGCCTCCTCGCAGGTCTGGCCGCGACAGATTGCCGCTGTAACCACATTGTTCAGCTCAACCCACACCGAAGATTGGTGCACCCAGGTTAAACGCTTGAACTTGCCCCAGCCTCCTGTCTGGCACCATACGGAAGCCCCCACACAGTTCGGTGCCTCATCAAGCTGCGCCCAGATACGCTCGTGTTCCCACCCCGTGAAGCTCGGATACTCCCCAAACCCCTCGTATTCCCGCCGGGTCTGAAACTCCACCAAGGTTTGTAGCTGCGTACGGAAAAAATGCCGATTCAGCGGCAGGTAGCGAAAAAAATCGCTCTCCCCCGCTTTCATGGATACGACCAGATGCGTGCTATCGATCCCTGCAAAGACCCGCCGGAAGGTGCTGCGATGCCAGATCAAATCGCCCACCGGGTAGGCCCCGACGGTCCATGTGCGAAAAAACAGCGTTCGATCCTGTTTTTCACAAACGGGCAGTACCGTGCGCAGGAATTGGTTTGCCTCACCTGCCGTACGAATCAGCAACCGACTCTGGAATGTCCCTTTCGTGCCGATCGCGTCGCTCTCCCCCACCCGGAACACAACCCCCGCCACAGCGGGGTACGACACAAACACCTGCTCCAACGCCTCAGCCAACCACGAGAAGATTCGTGGGCGTGACCGCCCAAGATGGTCAGCCAACCTTGGCTCCAGGCTGAACACATCCGAAGTCAGCAACACGCGCAAGCCCGCTTGCCGGGCAATGGCAAACAGTTCCCGGTACAGCGCCCGATATGCCACCAGCCGCTCTTGCAACGGGGCCCCATAGCCCTCCCACGCAATCAGATGCACAAGATCATCCAGCGTAATCGTGTCGTACCCGGCCGCTGCGGCACGCTGCACATATCCCGCAAAATCCTTGCGTAGCCGCTTGCCTGTCTTGCTCGAGGCGTCCAGCATGCCTGATCGCTCAACATGATCAAACGGAACCTTGGACCAATTGATCCGCTTTTCCGGACACCCCCGGAAAAACGGCGCAATCCCATCCACAATCATCCATGCCGGCTCGCTCATTAGTATCCTAACCTGTAAATCTCTCCATGCGCAGCAAACATGGCACTTGCCTGTTAGGATACCATGAGCACCCTATAACAACGCATCATACAAATTCCTAACCACAACCTGTTGCGATCCTAACAATCGTTGCGTTTCATACTAGCTCATGAAACAAGAACATACAGCTCATGCCGGCGCATGTGCCCATACGGCCCAATCCGTTGCACGTTGCGATCTGCATCTCCACAGTAAGTACTCCGACCGCCCATCGGAATGGTTCCTGCGCCGAATCGGTGCACCCGAAAGTTTTGCCGAACCACTCGATCTGTACCACCAATGCCGGGCAAACGGTATGCAGTATATCACGATTTCCGACCATAACTGTATCCGCGGCGCACTCGAGATTGCCCATTTGCCCGGTGTGTTCCTCTCAAGCGAACTCACCACCTATTTTCCTGAAACCCGCGCCAAAGTACATTGCCTCGTGAGCGGAATCAGCGTCCAGCAATTCGAGGTGCTCCAACAGGCACGCGAGAACATCTACGAAATGCGCGAATACCTGCTATCCGAACGAATTTTTCATAGCATCGCCCATCCCTTGTTCCGCGTGAACGATCGCTTAACCATCGAACATTTCGAGAAGCTACTTGTGCTGTTTAATTGCTTTGAGGGCATCAACGGCTCCCGCTACCCCCGTGCCTGTGCTGTCGCACGGGCCATCTTTGCGGCACTCGACCAGCCAACCATCGAACAACTGGCGGACAAGCACAACCTGGAGCCAACCGGAACGCACTTCTGGGAAAAACACCTGACGGGTGGTAGCGATGATCACAGCGGGCTCTATGTTGCCCAAGCCTTTACCGAAACCCCACCCGCAGCCACGGTCTTCGATTTCCTAGGGCACCTGCGGGCCGGTCGCCACACCCCCGGCGGCATCGACGGCTGCTCCTTGAAGTTATCCAATAGCCTCTTCCATATCGCGCACCAGTATCTACAGCAACGACTCGGCGGACAAGCCGCCAAAAGCCACCTGATCAACCTACTGGTGTCTAATACAGGACATGCTTCCACAAGCGAGGACACCCCCGACTCCCCCGTACGCGGTGTCCTACGCCGCATGGTTGAACCCATTGTCCGCCGCCACAGAATGAAACAACTCTCAGAAACCGAACGCTTACTGATCGACGACTTCCTGTCGATTGCCCGCACGGCTGCCAAGGAAACGCCGGATATCATGCCGCACACCGAACGCTTTAATATGGCCGCACGACTTGCTCATCCTCTCGCATTCCTGTTCTTGAACCGATGCGTCGAAAAAACCAAGGCGGGCGACTTGATGGGCGCGCTGCAATCCATGGCCTCCATGGCGCCGGTGCTCCTCGGCGTGATGCCCTTCATGACAGCCTATGCCACGCAACATAAGGATGATGCCTTTCTGCGATCCCTCTGCGAAGCATACCCGACCGGCACACCCGCCCTGCGTGGCACCGGCGGCAAGGCCTGGATCACCGATACATTCTACGAGGTCAATGGGGTGGCACGTACCATCCACAAACTAGCCGCATTATCGCATGCCGCCGAAAAACCCATCACCGTCATATCGTCGATCGAACAAACGCAGGACTGTCCGTTCCCAACCTGCAATTTCCAACCCGTCGGCACCTTCTCGCTGCCCGAATACCCCGAGCTCACGCTCGCATTTCCCCCAATCCTCGATGTCATCCGCCACATCGAGGAACAAGACTATGAGTCCCTGATCATATCTACCCCCGGCCCTATGGGACTCATCGGCCTTTTTGCCGCAAAACTCCTGCAATTGCCTGTCCGCGGCATCTATCACACCGACTTTCCCCATTACGTGGAAAACTGGACCGATGATGCGGCTATGGGTGATATCGCCCGCCAATTCATGCGCTGGTTCTACCGCAATATGGAAACCATCTATGCCCCAACCCAAGCCTATCAGGATGTCCTCGTCGACATGGGGTTTGCCCCACAACAAATTGCCGTTCTACCCCGCGGTGTCGATCCCGACGAATTCAATCCCCGTTTTCGGCTTCAGTCCTTCTGGACCAAACGGGGCCTCCCCGAACGTGCTTTTGTCTACATCTATGTTGGCAGGGTCTCCACCGAAAAAAACATCGAGGTGCTCCTCAAAGCGCATCAACAACTTGTCGCAGATGGCCTCGATACTGCCCTCGCCATTGTAGGCGATGGCCCCGACTACAAGCGTTTGCATGCCAAGTATGGTTCTGATCCAAGAATCCTCTTTACGGGCTACCTGCATGCAGAAGAGCTGGCACAAGCCTTTGCCAGTGCCGATGCGCTGGCTTTTCCCAGCATGAGCGATACCTTCGGCAACGTCGTGCTCGAAGCACATGCCTCCGGCATCCCGGCGGTCGTCTCCGACCAGGGCGGCCCCCAGGAAATCGTGCGCAGCAGCCAGAGCGGCATTGTCTGCAACGCACGCACCCCCGAAGCCTATCAGCAAGGCTTGCACGCCCTTGCCCAGAATCCCGACACCTACCAGACCTATGCCAGAAACGCTCTCCAAGCCGCTGCCGCTGCACGTTGGGACCAGGTCCTCGAACTGCTCTGAGTCCCACCCATGCCGACATCCCACGGGAGTGCGTTGTATTTATGTAAGTGATTTTTATTACATGGTTTGCATGTGACTCACTCCTCGATCTTCAATGTCCAATATCCAACAAGGAATGTCCAATATCCAAGTACAATACAGTGGAACAGCCTGAATTTGTCCCTTTCCGACCCTTGTTCGGTTGGATATTCCGTGTTGGATATTGGATATTCTTTCCAACTCCCTGTCAGTCAGTTACAAGTGAGAAACGCACACCCGTGGCCGACATCCGTACTTGCCTCGATTTTTGCTGTATTGCGGGGTTCAACCTGTTACATTTCACCCGTTTACGCACCGTCTTGTCCGGCAAAGCCCGGGCGAAGATGGGAGCGCACGAAATCGCAGGTATAGACGAGGATATTGCATGAATCATACGCAAACAGGCATACTGCTATTGATAGCCGGATTGCTGGCATCCCCCGCCATCGGGATGACCAATCAGCCGCCTGCCCTGCAACTCGCGGAGGCCATTGCCTACGGCTTGGAGCATAGCCTTTCCGCGCTGCAGGCCCGTACCGCCGAAAATATTGCCGGCACACAGATCGGGCAGGCAGCCTCGCTGGCTCTTCCGCAGCTTTCCATGGAGGCCAACTATACGCGCATCGATGATGTCAACACCGTCGAGTCCGGTGATACGGTGTTTTCCCTGGGATCACCCGACAACTACGAAGTTCGCGCCAGCGTGTCCCAATTGCTGTATGCAGGAGGGCAAGTTGGGGCTGCCTGGCGCGCGGCACAGCATATACGCGAGCTGGCCGATGCGCGCCGCCGAACCACCGAAGCCACGCTCATTCGCGATATCACCACCCAGTTCTACGGGATCCTGCTTGCCGATGCCGTCGTTGACGTCCAACAGCAATCGCTCGATTTTCTGAAAAGCTTCGAAGCCCAAACCCGCACGCGCGCTGGCAGCGGTGCCGCCTCCGACTTCGAGACCCTGACCGCCCGGGTACGTGTTGCCAATGCCCGCCCCGAGCTTATCGAGGCCCGCAACCAGCTTGCTCTCGCCGAGGCTCGCTTTGCGACCCTGCTCCATCACCCCGGACCCGTCACCGTGACCGGGTCCCTGGCTGTTGCCGATAGCAACATCGACCTGCCCACCATGCAGGTCATGGCCCTGGCCAACCGTCAGGAACTTCGCAGCGGCTCCCTTCTCGTCGAACTTGCCTCCGAAGCCATTGTCGAAACCCGATCCAAGGCCCTGCCCTCCATCCGACTCTTTGCCAACTACATCGGTGCCAACCCCGATCAGTTCACGTTCGAGGAAGAATGGAACTGGCGCTGGAATGCTGGATTGGCGGTCAGTTGGGATATCTGGGACGGCAACCTCACCCGCAAGACCCTGCAGCAACGAACCTTTGAACGGCAGCAGCAACGACAGGAATACGAGCAGCGCAAGGAGAATATTCTGCTGCAGGTCCGGCAAGCCTGGCTAGCCCTGCAGCAGGCGCGTGAAGCCTTGGCGGCCAGTACGGAAAGTGTCCAGCTCGCCGAGCAGGCGCTTGACATTGCCCGTACCCGTTATGAGACCGGCCTGGCAACCTATCTCGAACTTACCGATGCCAATCTCGCCCGCAGCAAAGCGCGCCTGACGCGGCTGCGCGCCCGCCACGATCTGGCCGTCGCCCTTGCCGATGTCCGCTTTGCAACCGGCTCAGGCCGCACCCCCCCCCAGCAACAGGAGAACCAACCATGAAGCACCTACGCCTACCCAAATTTCATATGTCCGCGATCTCTCTCATCCTGTGGACACTGGTCGTAGTTGCCGCCGCCCTCGTGCTGCTGCTGGCGCTGCTGCCGAAAGAACCACCCCCCGAAGCCGAAGATACCACTGAAAGCACGCTGGTTCGGACCCAACCTGTCAAGCCGCGGGATCTGGTGCAGACCATTGCCCTGCCCGGACGTGTATTACCGCAACGCATCATCCCCCTTGCCGCAGAAATCAGCGGCGCCATAACCGCCATCCATGCTGACAAAGGAGACACCATCCGGCAGGGCGATATCATTCTGCGCATCGACGAACGCACCTGGGATGCCCGCCATCGCCAAGCCGTCGTCGAACAGGCCGATGCGGCCCGCAATCTGGAACGATGGACCCGTATGCAGGCCGAGGGGGCCGTGTCGAAAAGCGAATACGACGCCGTCGCACGCCGTAAGGAACTCGCCGACATCGCCCTCGACCTGGCTCGCATCCAACTCGACAAGGCCCGCCTCGTAGCCCCCGTCGACGGCATCATCGAAGATCGTCCGGTTGAGCCCGGTGGCTTTATCAATGAAGGCCAAGTTGCCTTTCGCATGATCCAGCCCAAACCCCTTAAAGTGCTTTTCCACGTCCCCGAACGCGATATTGCCATGCTGACAAAAAACAAACGCCTCACGCTCCGTATTCCCGCCCTCGAGGATGCCCAGGTACTGGCACGGGTCACGTTCATCGGACAGGAAACCGCGCCTCCCGCCTTCAGTTACCCCGTCGAGCTGGAAGTCATGGATCCCCCGGCCGCCCTGCGCCCCGGCATGATCATCGAAGTCGAGCTCGAACGGGCCGTCCTCGAACAGGCCATTGCCATTCCGCTGCAGGCCGTGATCCCACGGCGCGGCGAAGATATCGTCTATCGCTACCAGGACGGCTCCGCCGTCCGTACCGTCGTGCGCATTGATGCCTTTCTCAATGGCGAAGCCGTTATCGCCGACGGGCTCTCATCCAACGACCTCCTCATCGTGGAAGGACATCGCACCTTGCAGGATGGCACCCCCGTCGAATTGGCTGCCCCCCAGGAGTAATACCCCATGCTTGTTTCCAATTATGCCATCAAGTTCCGTATCGCGGTGCTCGTCCTGATTGTCGTCCTCGTCTCATCCGGCATCACCAGCTATCTGACCATGCCGCGCGAAGGCAGCCCCGATATTACCATCCCCTATGTTTTCATTACGGCCACCTACGAAGGCACCGCCCCTGAGGATATGGAAAAACTGGTCACGGTTCACCTGGAAAAACAATTGAATGATGTCGAGAACGTCAAGGAAATGCGCTCTACCTCGTCAGATAGCATGACCTTTATTGCGCTCGAATTCCTGGCGGGGCAGGATATCGACGATGCCTTGCAGCGAACCAAGGATAAGGTCGACCTCGCACGGCCCGACCTGCCCCCCGACCTCGACGAACCGGTCGTGCAGGCCATCAACATCAGCTCCGATATCCCCATCCTGACGCTCGCACTCTCCGGAGACACCGATATTTCCCGCTTGAACCAGCTTGCCGAGGATCTCAAGGAAGAAATGGAGCGGGTCAACGGGGTCCGTGCCGCTGAAATCAGCGGTGCGCGCGAACGGGAAATCCGTATTGAACCCGATCCTCGCCGACTTGCCGCATACGGCATCTCCATCGCGCAGCTCATGCAACACATCCAGGAAGCCAACCGCACCATATCCGCCGGTAATCTCGAGATGGGCGATGACCGCATCCAGATGCGACTGCCCGGCGAGTTTCAAACCGCATCTGAAATGGCCGCACTCGTCGTGTCCGGCACACCCGATACACCGGTTTTCCTGCGCGACGTGGCCCGCGTATTCGATACCTTCAAAGATACCGACACCATATCACGCATCAACGGCGCTCCCAGCGTGTCAATTGGCGTCAAAAAGCGTTCCGGTGAAAACTCGGTACGGGTCATCGAACGGGTAAAGGCGTCGATGGCAAACATCCCCATGCCCCCCGGCATCACACGTACCACCGTCATGGACGAAAGCGAGTACGTGGCCATGATGATCGATGAACTCGAAAACAACGTGGCAACCGGCTTCCTCCTCGTGATTATTGTCCTTTTCATCTTCATGGGGCTGCGCAACAGCCTGTTTGTTGCTGCCGCGATACCCCTCTCTATGTTCGGGGCGTTTACACTTATGGCAACCCTGGAAACCTCCATGAACATGATCGTCCTTTTCAGCCTGGTTCTGGCTGTCGGCATGCTCGTCGACAATGCCATCGTCATGGTAGAAAACATCTATCGTCACCGTACCGAAGGGAAAACCCGTATTGACGCCGCACGCGACGGGGCGGCCGAGGTCGCCTGGCCCATTATTACATCCACCCTCACAACTTGTGCTGCCTTCAGCCCATTGCTCTTCTGGCCAGGCATCATGGGGCAGTTTATGGGCTTCCTCCCCCGCACCCTCATCATGACACTCTTTGCCTCCCTCTTCGTGGCGCTTGTCATAAATCCAGCCGTTTGCTCTTTCCTGATTGGTGGCAAGAAGCGGCTCGCACATGAAAAAACCAAACACCATCCCTTCGTGCTGGCATACCATACCTTCTTGCAAGGTGCCTTGCGCCACCGCGTACCCGTCCTGCTCTTCGGTTTTCTCTTTCTGGCCCTGACCATTCAACTCTATGCCCGCTTCGGACGCGGCGTGGAACTATTCCCCGATGCCTCCCCCCGCAATGCTGTTATCGAAATCAAATTCCCGCAGGGCACCGCCATCGAGAAAACCGATGCCGTGCTCCAGAATATCGAGCAACAGCTCCCAGCCATTGAAGATGTAAAATTCTTTCTAACCACTGTCGGCGCCGGTGCCGGAGGAGGCTTTCTAGGTGGCGGCAGTGGCACGCACCTAGGCAACATCCATGTCGAGTTTGTCGATTTCCAGCAACGTACCCACGATTCCGCGCGGCAAGTCGAAACCATTCGCAACATGGTTGCCGCATATCCGGGAGCTGAGATCAAGGTCGAACAACAAGAGGAAGGCCCCCCGACCGGCGCACCGGTTGCCATCGAGATCAGCGGCGAGGACTTTGGGATCTTGTCCGACCTGGCCAGCCAGATCATGCAGCAAATCGAATCGATTCCCGGGCTCGTCAACCTGCAGGATGATTATGAAGCCGCCCTACCCGAGCTCCAGTTCGACCTCGACCGCACACGCGCCGCCAAGGCCGGGCTTGATGCCACAACGGTCGGCACCTGGTTGCGCATGGCTATCTATGGCCTCGAAGCCAGCAAGCTGCGCGCCGATGAGGAAGAATTTGATATCACCCTCCGCTACCCCGAATCCGAACGACAGTCCCTGGATTTGCTATCCTCCATGCTGCTGCCACCCGCACAGGGCGGACAGCCCATACCGCTTTCGGCCTTGGGACGCTTCACCTACACCGGCGGACGCGGCACGATCAGCCGTAAGAATCAACGACGCTTGATCACCATTACAGGTGATGCCGCACAGGACCGCGGGGCCGATAAAATTCTGGAAGAGGTACAGCGCCGATTGGCAGACATCAACCTCCCGTCCGGCTATAGCATCCGCTACGCCGGTGAAAACGAGGAAATGCAGGAATCTGGTGCCTTCCTCGCCAAATCCTTTCTGCTGGCCCTTGGACTGATTCTGGTGGTGCTTGTGCTTCAGTTCAACTCCATCCTGATGCCCCTCATTATCATCTTCTCCATCCTGCTCTCCCTTATCGGGGTCATGTGGGGGCTGCTGATCTGTGGTATGCGCTTCGGGGTCATCATGACCGGCGTCGGTGTCATCAGCCTGGCTGGCATCGTCGTGAACAACTCTATCGTCCTGATCGACTGCATCCAGCAGCGCCGTGCCGAAGGACTCAATGCGCATGACGCCCTGCTTACGGCCGGCCGGCTGCGCCTACGCCCCGTCCTGCTGACCGCGACAACCACCATCCTCGGACTCATCCCCATGGCCGTCGGGTACAGCATTGACTTTCAACACTGGCCCCCGCGCTTCATTACCGGTGCCGAATCCAGCCAGTGGTGGGCACCTATGGCCGTCGCCGTCATCTTTGGATTAGCCGTCGCCACCATCCTCACCCTCGTGCTTGTCCCTACCATGTACAGCATCGCCGCCTCCCTCGTCCAAACCATCTCCCGCAAACTCCCCCCACGCGAGGAGTAGCATGACTGATTCTTTTGTAACTGGAACCGGTTGACGCGTACGGGCGA
>CAZRCN010000091.1:0-10191 GCA_964598575.1 uncultured Victivallales bacterium
GATTTGTATGACCAGATTTTGTTGGAAAGAAAGAAGTTGCCGCAAGTGCTGCATCTGCTGCATGCCGAGCCCGGCGAGCGGATCGCAACATTATATTATCTCGGTATTCGTGTGGATGCGTATCATACCGGTAAGACCTTCTACAGGCGGGGGGCGATCACGTTTGTACAGGAGTATGGCCATTGGCGCATCCGCCATGAAAGCTGGCAGGATATTTCGTCAGATGTTATAGAGGGACAAACCAGCCCCTGATGCATGTACCGTCTACTGGCTGGCATTTCCCGCCTATGACCTTTTGCCAACAGCTTGTTGCTTCCTGAAGGCAAGGAAGAGATCGCTTTGACGCTGAATCGACGGCAACATCGTAGTACTCGCAGAGACGTTGAACCGTTCGGTCATGCGTTAACGCTCAGAGGGTTGGTAGGGGACATGACCGTGTTGTCGTGTGGGAAAAGTGTTCCATCTTCCGTTCCAGTGCAACGTCTGAAGCGCCAGGAATGCCTCATCGCACTAAACATCAGCGTCTTACGCCTCTGGCGGCATCAGGCATGTGTTATGTGCGCGTCTCATAAAGCGGACTTGCGTTTCCGGCACAGTTAGGTAGTCTCTGCGTGAGACATTGAGATAAGGAGGCATGCATGTTTGAAGGGGTATATACAGCAATCATCACGCCGTTCCAGGCGGACGGTTCGGTAGATTATGAAACGTTACGCATGCTGGTGCGCCGGCAGCGGGATGCGGGGATTGATGGGGTGGTCCCGGTCGGAACCACGGGCGAAAGTCCGGTACTGGACTATCAGGAGCATCTGCATGTGATTGAAGCCGTGGTCGAGGTTTGCGCCGAAACGGGGGCATGCTGTAAGGACCGCATGAAGGTATTGGCTGGTACAGGCGCAAATTCTACATCCGAGGCACGGGAACTGAGCCGGCAGGCCAGGGTAATCGGTGTGGATGGAACCCTGCAGGTGACGCCCTACTACAATAAGCCAAGCCAGGAAGGGCTGTATCGTCACTTTGTGGAAGTAGCGGAAAAGTCAGAGCTGCCCGTCGTGCTCTATAATGTTCCGGGGCGCACGTCGCGGGAAATCGACGTTCATACGATCGAACGATTGTCAAAGCACGATTTAATTGTCGGCGTCAAAGAGGCAGGGGGACGCGCCGACCGTGTCAGTCAGATTCTGGATGTATGCGATTTGCCCGTGCTTTCGGGGGATGATGCCTTGACCTTGCCCATGATGGCCGTCGGTGCGGTGGGTGTCATTAGTGTGGCGGCGAATATTATCCCGCATGTCATGAAGCAACTGGTCGATGCGGCGCGCGGGGGTCGTTGGGATGAGGCGCGGGCGGTCCATCGCGGATATTACCGCGTCTTCTCCCATTTGTTCCTGGAGGCAAACCCGATTCCGGTAAAGGCGGCACTGGCGATGATGGGGCTTTGTGAGGAACGGTATCGTTTGCCGCTCTGTGAGATGGCGGCACCATTGCGGGAGCAATTGCAGGAGACACTGACGCGCAGCGGCATTCTGTAGGATACCACGTGCGTAGGGTGATCTGACTTCGAAAGGACGGATACCGGTAGTGGTTATGATACGATAGGAAAGGGACATAGCATGACAAATGTGGTGATAGCTGGTGCAGCAGGTCGAATGGGTAAGGCGCTGCTTCGTTGTGGCCAGGAATCTTCTGGCATTCAAATCGTGGGAGGGGTTGAGCATGCGGCGCACCCGGAATTGGGTACTGATCTGGGTATCTTGTCCGGTGGCGATTCAATCGGCATTGCACTGCAGAGCGAATTGGAGCCGCTCCTGGAACAAGCGGATGTATTGATCGACTTCACCTTGCATGCCGCCGTACCCGTGAATGCTGAAGTAGCTGGTTCGCTGGGGCGTGCCGTGGTGATCGGAACCACCGGACTCACAGAGGAGGAAACACAAGTTGTCAATCGGGTGGCGAACAAGGTGCCGATTGTCTGGGCCCCCAACATGAGTATTGGCGTGAATCTGTTATTCGCCATGGCGGAACGTGCTGCATCAGTCCTGGGGGCAGGCTACGAAGTTCAGATTTCTGATACGCATCATATCCACAAGCAGGATGCCCCAAGCGGTACGGCCTTGCGGTTGGGGGAAAAGGTTGCAGCGGGGCGCAACTGCCCATTTGAGGAGGTCTACGTGCATGATGAAGGTGGCCAGCAAGAGACCTACCCAACCGGAAAGATTGTGATACGCTCCTTCCGGGAAGGGGAAGTGGTGGGGGATCATACCGTGATGTTTGATGGGACGGGTGAGGCCGTGGAACTGACGCATCGGGCCAAGAGTCGCGATGGTTTTGCCCTGGGTGCCTTGAAAGCGGCCGAATGGGTGGTGCGCCAGCGCCCGCGTTTGTATGACATGCAAGATGTGCTGGGGTTGAAGCAGGTATGAAGTATACCGTCCGAGATATCCGCTCCCGGAAGGGACAGGAAAAGATCGTGTGTCTCACGGCGGCCGACTGCATGGTAGCGCGTTTGCTGGATGCGGCTGGCATGGACTTGATTCTAGTCGGGGACTCGCTCGGCATGACGGTGTTGGGGTACGAGACAACCCTTCCGGTAACCATGGAGCAAATGCTTCACCACACGGCTGCCGTCGTGCGTGGGGTCAAGCAAGCGGTTGTCATTGCGGATATGCCGTTTATGTCCTATCAGGTTTCACGGGCACAAGCACTGGAGAATGCGGGGCGCTTTCTGCAGGAGGCTGGTGCGGACGGGGTGAAACTAGAGGGGGGGCAGCTTCGGGCGCCGACCATTGCTCTTCTGGTGGAGAACGGGATTCCGGTATTGGGGCACATTGGTCTTACACCACAAAGCGTGCAGGCCTTAGGGGGGTACCGTGTGCAAGGGCGTGGTAAAGAGGATGCCGCCCGGCTGCTGCATGATGCCAGGGCATTGGAGGATGCGGGGGTGTTTGCCTTGGTGCTCGAGTGTGTACCGGCTGCGCTAGGAGCTGAGATCACGGCAGCGGTCGGTGTGCCGGTGATCGGCATTGGTGCTGGCCCCGAATGTGATGGCCAGATCCTGGTAACATCCGATATGCTTGGCATGGAGGACAAACCCGCCCCCCGGTTCGTGAAACAGTATGCGGATGTTGCGACGAGCATGGCGCACGCATATGCGGCGTACCGTGCAGATGTGCAGGGAGGTGCATTTCCCGATGCGGATACTTCGTTTGCCTGAGGCTGGCACATATTCGATTTGCAATGGATGCCGGAGTATCGCATGATGCAACCGTTCGACAGGGGCGCGAAGATAGATCTTCTTCGCTGAGATTCCACGAAGGGAACCCTTGGAACCTGATGCGGTTCGTACCGCCGAAGGAAGTCGCATGGAAAGCATATCGCACATTACACATGGTTGGTGGGGCGCAGCCCAATCGATTGAGTGGCAGTATCTGATTGGAAACACCCCATTGTCGATCCTGGCTACCGTTTGTGCCGTGGCTGGGGTGATTTGTATTGCCCGGCAGAACATTCTGGGGTGGCCGCTGGGGCTACTCTGGGCCTTGATTTCGGCTTGGTTAGCTATTGTCGAGTGGCAGCTATTGTCGGATGGCATTATGTATCTATCCGGCATTCCCATTCAGATCTATTGCTGGGTGGTGTGGCACAAGAAGCAGCATGCCTTGGACGAAGGACCGTTTCTCCCGACCTGGCTGCCGCGTTGGCGGCAGGCCGGATTGGTTGTGGCAATCGCAGCATCTATCCTGGTGTGGGGGGGCGTGCTTGCGGAACTGGCAGGACGTGTGTCTTGGATTCCTGCGCCAGCGTTGCTATGGCGAGATGCAACCACAACGGTTTTGAACTATTATGCACAATTTCTGCAAGCTCGCAAGCGGATGGAAAACTGGGTTGGTTGGCTGATTGTGAATGTTCTCGGCATCCACATTTACTGGTTGCGCGGTGCGCCGGTTTATTCCATACAATATGCATTTTTCCTGTTACTCGGGCTGTATGGCTGGTACCAGTGGCACCAGCACGGGGTACACCACGTCAAGGAGTCACAGCATGGCTGATACGGTTGTTCTTGCCAATGGATCATTCCCGGTACATACCATCCCGCTGCAACGGCTGGATCATGCCAGCCGGGTGATCTGTTGTGATGGCGCAGCCGAAAGCCTGCTTGCGTATGGACGTGAGCCGGATGTGATTGTCGGCGATCTGGATTCGCTCCCTGCAGCCCTTGCAACCCGTTTTGCCGCAAAGGTACTGCACAAACCAGATCAGGAAACCAATGATTTGACCAAGGCAGTGAAGCTGTGCGTGGGGGAGCAGATCGAAGCCATTACGATTCTGGGGGCGACGGGCAAGCGCGAGGATCATACGGTCGGAAATCTTGGTTTGCTGGCAGAATATACGGAATGGCTGGATGCGGAAATGGTAACGGATTATGGCATCTTCCGCGTCATGCGAGATACACGTACCTTTGCGTCAAGCCGGGGGCAGCAGATTTCGGTGGTGTCACTGACGCCGGGGGTGCCCGTTACCGCGCAAGGGCTGAAATATCCGATCGAGCAGCGATGCCTGACAGCGCTTTGGCAGGGCACACTGAATGAGGCGGTTGACGATGTGGTAACCTTGTCCTGCCACGGGGGGCGGCTTTTGGTCTTTCAGTGTTTTTTGCGGTGAACGAAGATGGCAATATATACAAACAGGAACAGCCCGAATAAGCCCAGTGACAGGCCGAGGTGATAGGGCAGAGTACGCTGTGCACGGGGAAGAAAGGCCAAATTGCGCACGTGCAAGATGCGGGCGGGTGCGGTGATGCCATCGACAATGCCTTTGCGAAACGCCAGGAAGTCGTTGGCAGGCGGTGGGGGCGGCGGTTCTTCTGCCCGCATGGCGGCTTGGTACTTTCTCTCATCATACCCGAAGCGTTGCCGTTCCTGTTCCGAAAGATCTTTGTATGCGATGGTCCGAATGCCCGCCGCATGGTGGATTGTGATGCTGGTTATGTTCGTCGTAATCTGCGGATTCTGGTATGTTGTCCCCATGATGGTAATGGTGTCTGGTTGCTTCTCAGTGGTTTGGGCCAAAGCCGCACATGCGTTTCCAAGGAGTAGGCCGGCACAGAGCAACATGAGACTGAGCTGAACGCAGGTGCGGTTGGTACATGGATATGCAGGTCGGTCATATTTCATGTTGTATTCTTTCCTCGTGTGGATGATCCATTGGCAACGGTGTATTCTTTGTGGTAATAGGACATCCGTCAATAGCGAAGTTACAGGCACGAGGGTAGGGTTGTCATGCAGGCAGAGCCGGATAAAAACAGCAGGTTGGAAACAGAGCGGGTGCGTCTTCCGGTGGGCGTTACGCAGTATTATGCCGACTTGGCGCACGAGCAGAATCCGGCAACGGATCCGATTGCGGCGCAGTTTATGGCAACGGAGGCGGAGTCAGATATTCAGCCCTATGAGGATTTGGATCCGCTGTGTGACCAGCAGTATCTGGTGTCACCAAGGCTGATCCATCATTACCGCGATCGGGTTCTCGTTCTAGTGCATGATCGATGTGCCGTGTATTGCCGCCATTGCTTCCGGCGGCACCACACGGGGCGGGGTGGTAGGATACAGCCGGATGAGGTGATACAGGCGGCTGACTACCTACACCGTACACCGCAGGTAGAGGAAGTGTTGCTGAGTGGGGGAGATCCCTTGATGCTGCCGGATGTGCATTTGCGGCATTTGATCGAAACCTTGCGCGAGGGGGCCGCACCGCGGCGGCTTTTGTTCCGGATTGCTACGCGCATGCCCGTGGTACTGCCGGAGCGCATTACGGACGATTTTGTCGATATGATCCTGGAAACCACGCGACATTGCGCCTGGGTTGTGACGCAGGTGAATCATCCAAGGGAGCTGACGTCCGCCTTTGAGCAGGCGGTGGCAAGATGCATCGACAGGGGGATTCCCGTGCTAAACCAGAGCGTACTTCTGCGTGGTATCAACAACCGGGTTACCACGCTGGAGAAGCTGTTTCGTGGTTTGGTGCAGATGCGGGTAAAACCCTATTATTTGTTTCAAGGGGATCTGGCAGCAGGTACGCGGCATTTCCGGACAAGTATCGAAGAAGGCCTGGATTTGATGGATGCCCTGCGCGCACGCGTGACGGGGCTTGCCATGCCGTGTTATGCGGTCGACCTGCCGGGAGGCGGCGGCAAGATCCCCCTCACACGTGCTAGTGTGGGGGAGATCCGGGAGAAGGAGTATGTCTTACTGGACGGCCAGGGGTGTCGCTACACGTATCCGCGCGAGGTATAAGGTTGCATCCGGCTGGCATGATTCATCCCTAGTCCCACCATGCATCGATTACGACGTGATCGTCCTCGGTGCCGGCTATCTCAGTTGGCATGTCGCTATCATCGTGCACCAACCCGGTATCTAAAATACTGGATCCGTTAAAGGTTACATTGCCGCCGGCAAGGAGTGAACCCGTCACATCAATAGAACTGCTGCCGTTGAAGGTGACATTACCTGTGACATAAAGCATACCGTTGACGGTTCGGGATCCGGCCCCGTTATGAGTCAGGTCCCCTTTGACGATTACGACCCCATCGTACACATGGTTTTTCGGGAGGCTGGTGTCCCCGTTGAATACATGCAATTCGCCATTTGCGTCTGCTTCCGCCAGAAATTCGGCAAAGCCGGGATCATCGAGCTGCGGGAAAGGTCGTTCGGACCAGGAACCGAGGTTTGCCGCAGGTGGGGCATCCTTGTAGCTCCGCGCATAAATCTTGCCATCGACATTTGTATACTGTCCATTGAGGGCAAATTCCTGATTTGAAAACAACGAACCTGTAATCTCTTTGGGGGTGCCGTTGATAGTCAGGCTCCCGTTGGCGAAGATCGATTGCCCGAAAGGCGAGAGGGGATCGGGGCCACTGACGCTACCAGGACCTATCAAGGCGGCATTGCGGGCATCGACGCCGACCTGTGCATCGGCACCGCCGTAAACCCCATTCGAAATCAATCGGGCCTCACCGACTTGGAGGCCGTTGGTAACCAGCCTGACTTCATATCGTCCCCCCGAGAAGTCTTTCGCAATGGGGAAGGCCAGTAAGCCGGTTGCATAGTCATTGCGTAGGATGGCGTATCCATGATTAATGCCTGCTTCGGCAATGACTTTGGCGCGAATGTGATCGGTCTGCATCCGAACCTGCCGGGGCATGGAGGTGGAAATAGCATGCAAACCGCCTGCTGTAATGAGAACAACCGTCGCCAGGATCATGGTCGTGAGCAGGGCAGACCCCTCGCGTAGATCGAACGTGTATCTATGTTGATGACTTGTTTTCATGGTCTTGCTCCTTCCTTCTCGTTTGAGCCTTCTGTTTTTTCCATCACGGGGCAGATACGTATCATGGCTCCACTTCCACGCCGCGCGTATTACGGGGCCCGATTTCGGCAAAGGCACTGGTCTCATATCGCTGGGTCTTGCCATCACCAATCGCTACGTCCTTGTATACCGAAAGGTTCACCGTCACGGCTTGGATCAAGGGTGCGCCATCGATCAGCAGCTCGACAATGCCATGGTCTGGGCCTGTGGAAAAGATGCCGCCAACATCTACCGAGCGCGTCTCTGCCTCCCAGCGGAGGATGAAGTCACGAAATACCGGCGTCTTGTCGGCATAGTCACCACCAGGCAGCAATCGAACCTGGAGTTGGACATAGCGCCCCAACGCATTGAGGGTATTCCCGTTAACCGGTGAGATCGCGCTACTCCAGGGTGCATCCGAGAGATCATTGGTGCTACCCGCCCGCACGAGGATGTCTACCTCCGAATTGGCGGGTGTATCCGCGGTCCAGGTCAGGGTACGATATAGGTCATCCGCGCTGCTCAGCGCATCATTGCGGGTGTCAAAGATACGGGATTGAAACAGGCCTTCGGGCGCATGGCCGACCCGGACGGATTCGAGCGTCAAAATTCGATTGGTTGCTGTAACCGCAAGGTTTGTCCCTGACCAGTCCGGTTGCTGGTGCTCCGCCTCGGTTGCGTTGCGCAGCAGATAGGATTGGACGGAATCCAAGTCGTTTTCCCAGTATCGCCAGCGCTGGGTCCAGTACCCCGTCGCTTCCGGCTGCACAAGGAATCCGACAACGTAACTATTCGTGGTATGAATCATGATTGGCACGGGATCCGACTCGACGGCAGACATTGGCGCAATCACCACGCTGTTCTGGTTGCCGAACTTGATATCCCTTCGTGTACTGGGGTCGTAGCTCATGCGGGCATCAGGGTCACTGATCGCGATGAAGGGTTCATACAAGCGCATATCATAGTACGTGTGAGAAGCCCCGCTGCGAAACGTAAACCAGGCATTGGTTCCGCTTACGGTAATAAAGCCGCTGTCTTCCAGGATATCTGCACCGCGCAGCAGTACACGGACGGATGTGCCATGCGCATTGAGATCGGCAAACCAACGCTCATCAAAAGGCGCATTGTCACCAGTCTGTTCCGCAGCCAGCCAATTTGTCTGGTTACCGGTTAGTTGTAGCGCGTAGGTATGTGGGGAAACGCTCTCGTCAAAAATCCGGGTGATGCCCTCATCCAGATAGGCGCTGGTATGGAAAAGATTGACCGCTTCCCACCGATCACTCTCCATCTGCAGGGTAAAGACGCCTTCGGCCTCACCGTCGAAATCAAGATAATAGTTCCCGCTCCAGTACCCATTTGTCATGAGAGTGTTCGATAGGGTGCCGTCGGTTTGGGATAAGATATTCTGCCGCTCGCCTTCCCGCACAGAACCACTGGGAGAGGCGGAAAGCCAATCGATGCCAATCCGGTGGCCGTCGCTCAAGCTGTTTTTTCCTTTAACCTTGAACGTGAAATCATGTGCGCCATCCGTAAGGATGGCAGAGCCGAAGCTGGCGGTGCGACGTCCTGGCGTGGCGGCATATCCGTCGAAGCTGGGGCCAGTGGTATTCAAGCGCCAATCCACCAGATTTTCAATCAGCGTGCGAGTGGAGGCATTTGCGCTATGTATGCTTTGGCTTCCATCACCGTCTGCGACCGTCTGTTCCAGTTGGGTCAGCCGTGCGGCAACATTGGTTTCGCCACGCGGGGAGAAGGTTGTTCTACGAACCTCGGCAGGCGGACCGGCCCAGAAGTGATAGATGACTTCGGCATCCCAGGCGACCGAGCCGTCCGGATTACGCGGAACCGGATTCGTTTCATTGTGGCTGTGTAGAATCGGGAAACTGATGGCAGTGTGTGCCCCTTGCCCTTCCGGATAGACCAGAATCTCATCCGTGGACGTACGCCATAGGTCCGCGCGGAGCCTTTCCACCAGATGTCGGGCATCGAGGTCGAGATCTGCCTGCGCTGTAGCAATGACATTTTCGCGGGAAACCGCAAAGAACCCGCTCATGGCGATGGCAACCATGGTTACAAAAATAAAGGAGGTAACGAGAACTTCGATGAGGGTAAAGGCCTCAGTATGCCTGTTTTTATGATATGGCCATTGCATGTTGCGATCCTTTATGGTTCGAGATAATCGGTTAAGACCGTGGATACGACTTCTGTCGAACGCTGCGCATCCGCGCCCAGGATGGAGGGGGGCTGCACGGAAACAACAATACGCTTTAGTAATGGGTCTCCATCATAGTTAGATTCAATCTCGGTAGAGCGTAGAAATACGCCATCTGGATCCGGGGTTCCCAGTTCATTGACAACCGTTTGGGTTTCCGCTAGAAGGAACAGGTCGTCAAACTCAGCTTGCTTGGCACGCTCAATGCGGTTGTTGGCAATAATGACAGCAGCGTAATGGCTTTGCGCGAGCTTGCGCGTTCGCCGTGCCATTGTGGTGACTGTAAAGAAGCCGCCCATCACCATGCCCAGAATGACAATGGCAACCATAACTTCGGTAAGCGTAATCCCCGCACAAGGATTTGATGCGTGTTTCATGACCTGGAACCTCCCAGTAGTAGTAGAAGCACAGACTATACCAATCAGGCGCAGAAACAAACATTTCAAGGCATGGGGCTCTATTTGCTAGTTACACCGTTTGTCGTGTTGGATAAGCCGGCTGCTGTTTCTCAAATGCGAGAATAGTTGCATTGTTGAGAAGTGGCATGATTATGTCAAGCTGTATTTGGACGAGGCATTTCCGCAGTGAAGCTTTTTCACCGCCCGCGCTATCGCGCTTAAGACGCAAAGTACGCAAAGGAT
>CAZRCN010000092.1:0-10149 GCA_964598575.1 uncultured Victivallales bacterium
AGCCTTCCCGCGATCAGCTATGGCATATCCTACCCACAGATTCTGCGGAAGACCCCGATTTTTTATAGACACCTAAATTCATGGCTTGCATTGCAGGCATGATATGCCTACTCTGTAGGCATGAAAACGATTCAGTATACGATTAGAAGCGTACCGCCGGCCATTGATCGGACATTGCGGTCGCGAGCATCCAAGTCACACGAGAGCTTGAATGCGGTGGTGATTGCGGCGTTGGAAAGGGGCCTTGGTTTGACAGAGGAACCCCCTGATTTTCATGATTTGGATGATCTTGCCGGCACGTGGGTTCCCGATCCTGAATTCGATAAGGCCATGGAGGCTTTCGGTACCATTGATAAGGATTTGTGGAAATGAGAGTTCTGCTTGACACGAATCGGTATCAGGACTTCTGCCAGGGCGTGCCTGCGATTGTGGCTGTTTTTCGTCGGGCGGTCGAAATCCATATTCCTTTTGTGGTGGTTGGCGAACTACGGGCTGGTTTTGCTTGTGGAACCAAGAGTTTGGAAAACGAGCGGGCATTGACCCGGTTTCTACAGCGCCCGCGTGTCAACTTACTGCTGGCCACTGAAGATACCACCCGTCACTATGCCAATTTATTCCGTCAGCTCCGGGCACAAGGTACCCCGATACCGACCAATGACCTATGGATTGCAGCCTTGGCGATCGAGCATGGCTTGGTACTGCTTTCGCGAGATGAACATTTCAAACATCTGCCCCAGCTTGAAAGGCAGTAGGCAACAAGGACAAGTGAGGTGGCCCGTGGATTTGCCGCCCACTTTTTATGGAGTGCGGGGACGATAGTCACCGCTTTTTCCTCGCACGGAGTGCGTTACGAGCAGATCCACCAACGGCGTTGGGTCATCGAGTCCGTGCGGATGGTGTCCCGCCTCCGGGCGGTGAAAGACGGTGATCTCGCCGCCTAGCGCCTTGTAGCGTGCTTCCAGAACATCGGTGTTTTCCGTCACGGGGACAATCTCGTCCACATCGCCGACGACATGGACGAGTGGGATGCCGGCCTTGGCAAGGGGTTCCAGGCTATCGATCGGATTATGTGGCCAGGCGAGGGCTTCGGCTTCGTCCTTGAAGCCGTAGCATTGCAGCAGCGCCTGCCAGTCGCTTGGGCTGCCTTTGCCGATACCCTTTCCGGCAGGCCAGCTCTTGAAATCGCAGACCGGCGCATCGCCGTAGATGCAGGCGATTTTGTCGGGGTTCCGACTGGCCCAGTTGTAGGCGTAGAGCCCGCCGCGACTGATGCCGATCAGAATGCCTTTTGAAGCCAGCCCCTTGGCGGTGACGGCGGCGTACAGCGCATCGAAGTGCCTCAATGCGGTGGGACAGCCAAACGTGTTGCCGACCGCGATGTGTAGATGGTGGAAACCGTTTTCCAGAAGCTGTGGTACGCCAATGCGATCTGTAAACGCATCGGGGAACTCCAGGCACCATGACCAGGGCTTACCGGGTAATGCCTTTGCCGGTTCCACGATCCAGGCTTTGCATCCGTCGATAGTGATCAGGTGGCGCTTATAGCCTCGCCAGGTGTCGATGATCTCGCCGGGCCAGGATAATTCCCCTGCCATAGTCCCTGAATGAACGGTTATCATCTTTCCTCTTTATTGTTTCTGTTAGAGACAATAGATTACGAAGAGAGATCGAAACAAACAAGTTTTTATGTTCCTTAGCCGTGGCGATAAAATGTGGTAGTCTTGCGGCAGGTTGCATCTGGTCGGTTTGAGAGGAGTTGAAAATGGACTACGCGTTGGATTGGCGTTCGTTGTGCGGGCATCCGGTGCCGGATTGGTTCCGGGATGCCAAGTTTGGCATCTATACCCATCGGGAACCGTATACCGTGCCGGCCTACGGGGAGAGCAGCTTCAAGCAACGCATGCACGCCGCCGAAATCCGGGAGGTGCGATTGCTCGGGCAGGCTCAGCCCTTGAAGTGGCGTATGGATTGGGACGAGGGCCTGATCATCGAGACCCCCATGCTGATGCCGAGTGAATACGCCAATACGTTTGAGATCCGCCTGGTTGAAAGGAACATGTAATGAAACGGAAGACAATCAAGCTTTCCGGAGCAACGGCGTGTGTGAGCATCCTGGAGGATCGTCATGGGCAGTGGATGCAGTGTACATTCTCGATTGTCCCGGATGCCCCGCAACCGTTCCAGCAGCAGCTCAGCACGATGCTAAAAGCAGAGGCGGCTGTTTTTGAGAAATTCGGGATTGCGCCCGAGACGATTCTGTTCCGGCGGTTCTTTTCCAGCGACCTGATTAACCATCGGGAGGACTTGTTGGCCTACAAGCAATCCCAGACCAGTGATTTCTTTTATTCCCTGACGGAGCAACCCCCGGTTCCGGCCGTCAAACTGGCGTTGCTGGGGCTTTGCCTTGCCAACATCACTGAAAAGGTTCGCGATGAGGAATTGCTTTGCTGCAACACGACTAGCGGCATCCGCCATCTGTTTATCGAACACCTGACCGATCCTGATCCTGATGGGGACGTTGGGCAGCAAACAGACCGGATCTTCGCACGCCTGCGTGATAAACTTTCTGCCTATAATGCAACCATTGAAGACCATGTCTTGCGGACATGGATTTATGCGCCGCATGTGGATGCGGATTATCCGGGCATCGTGAAAGCCCGGCGTGAATTGTTCGATACGATCAACCTGACGGAAGACACGCATTATATTGCGAGTACCGGGATTCAGGGCGGTACCGGGAATCAATATGCACGCGTATCGATGGATGCTTATGCCGTGACGGGTATCGACAAGGCCAGCGTGCGCTACATTCACGCGCCTGAATATTTGAGCCCGACGCATGTCTACGGGGTTACCTTTGAGCGCGCCACCGCCGTCGCAATGGGCAAGACCGACTTCCTGTTCATCTCCGGAACCGCCAGTATCGACCACGAGGGGCAGGTTGTGCACATTGGCGACGTTGCGAATCAGACCCGCCGCACCCTGACCAATATTTCGGCCCTTTTGGAAGCTGGAGGGTTCGGTTCGGAAGATCTGACCAGTTTCATTGTTTATTTGCGGGATGCCTCCGATTACGCGACCGTGAGACCGATCATCGACGAGTATGCGTCCTCACTCCCTACGGTCTATGTGCATGCGCCGGTCTGCCGACCGCAATGGTTAATTGAGATCGAGGCGACCGCAGGACGGTTTGTCGACTGAGAGGTGAGATCCCACCGGGTTTATCCCGGTGGTGAATAAAGTTGGGTGGAGAGGTGGTTGCTTCCGTCATCTCAACGTTTGCCTCTACCGGGGTAAACCCGGTAGGCGGCTGGGAGAGGGCGGTATTTCACCAGATGCCCGGGATGAATCGGCGCACGCTTTTGGCGTAATTCTTGTAGTCTTGGCCGAGTTCCGTTTGGAGCAATTCTTCCTCGTAATGGATGCGCCTGGAAAAGGCGAGCGGAAGCACCACGACGGCCACGATGGCCGAGAACCAGGCCTGCAGGAATACGATCGTGGCGACATACATGATGAATGCCCCAAGATAGCTGGGATGTCGGACGATTCGGTACGGGCCCGTCGTCACAACCTTGTGGTCCTGCTGGATGTCGATATGCATCGTGAACAGCGGGCCCAGCATGAGAACGGCCCAGGTTCTGAGGGCAAGGCCGCCGATCGCCACGATCAGGGCGACGGTAGTGATGGCATTCCATTGCACGCTGGCAGGATAGCGCCAATAGGTTGCTTCCAGAATGGCAAGGAGTTGTGTGAGATATACCGACCAGATAATCTGGGCCCCGGTTGCCTTGTCTTTTGCCTTGGCCGTGATGGTGATGGGGTTGTAGCCGGGCTGGAGGAGCGAAGCGAGAATTCCCAGCAGCATCAGAATCCACAGGTGCGGCGCACGCAGGATTTCTATTCTTCCCGATACGGGGAGCGCAACAACGATGAAGGAGATGATGCTCCCCATAACAAATCTTTTCAGCATGGCAGCCTTCCTATGCAGTAATTCTCATTATGGCCAATGCCGCCTGAAGGCGGAACTACAAACGCCGCCATAATAGGCGGAACCGTGCTTGTAGTTCCGGCTTTAGCCGGCTCATAGCGTATTGATGTCCATAATGAGAATTGCTCTTTCCTATGGGTTAATCGTGGATTGGATATGGCGCGCATCAATGTCGGACATGGTGGCAGCCATGACACGCCATTTGTATTGGACATCCGTGCGGGGGGATGGCCCCGCGTTCCGGCTGACATCGGCCACCCATGTGTCGTCCATAAGGTGCAGGCAGGGTAAATTGAGTCGCCCCGATTTTCGCTTGCCAGCATACTCGATGTTCAATGCCGAGAGGGTGTCGTCAAGTTGTGGCAGCACAGATGCCTGCAGAATGTCGCGCGCTACATCCGATTCCAACCGAATGAGTATTTCATAGCGGAGTTTATCCGGGTTCGGAATGAATCGATAATGAGAGACCGTCAAGCCGGAGCTGGCAGCGAGATGCCGGAAGGCTTCCATGACATGGTTTGCATGCAGCTTCTCGCCTGTGATGTTGAGTATATCGGCGCCCTTTTGTACAAAAGCGATCATCGGCGTCCGATTGGTGAAGCCGCGCACCTCGACAATGTCGTCGATATCATACCGGTACAGTCCGCTATGATTGGTTAGGATGATCCGGTATTGCTTGCCGACTTCAAGTCCGTGGCACAGCAGCGGGCGTGACGGTTTGGCGGCGTTTTGATCGTAAGGGATGAATTCATAGAAATTGTTGTGCAGTGCCAGAATGCCTGCCGGGTTGTTGTCCTGGTGGGGGACTGTCATGCAGCCTTCACTGGCAACGTATCCAAGGTCCCGTTTAGGCGTCTCTCCGAAATACGGATCCAGCCGGTCCGCCTGATACCCGATGCTCCCGCCCAGCCAGCAACCAATCAGCTTGAGTTTTTTCCAGCATGCATAGGGAAGAAGGGAGCCATGCTGCCCAATTACGTTTTCAAGTTCCCGGGCTCTTTTGCGATTGGGCCTGAGAGGCGCGGCAATTCGATCCACGATGGCCCGGTCGTGCGGAGTCGTTTTAAATGAATCGAAGAGCATGCCATCCCTGATGGCGCGGACAATCTCCTCCTGATGCCTGATGCCGGTTTCGGCCATCTTGAGCAAGGTTGTGGGGTTTGGGGTGACAACGAACGACACCTCCTTCTCGAGTGCCAGTCGGGCAATGGCATAGTAACGCAGCCTGTAATCCTTGATGCCGGAAAGCATAAAAGGGATCGCGAATGCGCGGCGCAGCGCACGTGGCAGGGATTCGTACATCATGCCGGATGCGCTGCCATACGGAATGCCCGATGCCGTATGCCCTTCCGTCGCCGCCCCGACAATACAGACAAAAGCCGCATCAAGCATTTTGGGATGATCGGCCAGTGCACGGTAAAGCCACTGATGGGATCGGTTTGCGATCAGGGATAAGTCGTGGCGTGTCAGCGGTACATATTTCGGTTCGGCCGTTGTGCCGCTGGTCATATTGAACAACACGGGCTGATCCGCCGTAAGCACATTCCGTTCCCCGGTCTTCATGCGATCGACAAATGGCACTAAATCCTGAAACGTGTTGATGGGGACTGCGTCTGCATATTCCTCCCAGGTGGTTATCCGGGAAAACTGATGCATCTCCCCGTATTGGGTGGTTTGATTCTGTTGTAGAAAATTCCGTAACAGGGCTAGCTGTGCCGCTTGCGGATCTGTGGTGGCACGATCGAGTGATCGCTTGATTCGCCCCCCTTTGATCCATATTGCCGCTTTCAGCAGTTGTCCCATATCAGTCTCCCTCGCCAATGCTGATCTGGTTATCGGTATACGCGGCGAGTTGTGCTTCGTTTACGGTGATGCCCAGTCCCGGGCCAGCGAGCACAGGGGCCTCGCCGCCCTTGCCGAAGACGATGGGCTGATCCGAGACATCCGCCTCCAGTAAATACGTGCTGTATGATCCTTCCACAAAACGCACGCCCGGCAAGGTGGCTGCCAAGTGACGTCCGGCAGCGGAAAGAATGGCGGTCTCGCCGACCTGGCAACCGATCTGGATGTCGATGCCTGCGGCCTTTGCCACTTGCGCAATCGCGAGGGTCTGCTGGAATCCACCACATTTCGACAGGCGCAGATTGAACGCGTCTACGGCTTTCGCCTGGATTAGTGCTTCTGCATCCGCCATGGTTACGATCGACTCGTCCGCCATGATCGGGATGCGGGATGCCTGCCGTACGGCCGCCAAGTCGGTGACGCGGCCACGTGGTATGGGCTGCTCGATGCATGCAATCTGACAGAATTCCAGAGACTGTATGAATGGAATGATGGTATCGGGGGTAAACGCCGCATTGGCATCCAGACGAATCGATACGGCTGGCCCGAGAATATCCCGGACGATGCCGACGCGTTCGGCATCATGAGTCCCCGAAACTTTCAGTTTGATATATTTGAATCCAGCGGCTTTGCATCGCTGGGCGAGCGTCTGCACCTTTTCGATTGGTCCCGCGCTGATAACGCCGGAATAGGTGACCGTCGGGGATAGCGGCGGAAGCACCGTGCCTACAGAACGCGACAGACTTCGAAAATAACAATCGATCAGCGCCAATTCCACCGCGCATCGCGCGGCGTTCCAGATGACCGCGCCATCCGGCGGCGATTCAGGGATCAGCTTGCTGACTGATCCCAGAACATCGTTGCCGTCGATCCCGTCCAATGATTTGCCGACCAGGCTGGGCAGCAATATCTGTCGGATGTGGTTGACGCAGCCGTCACGCGTTTCCCCCGTGACGTAGGGGCGCGGCACGCCCTCGCCGAAGCCGGATACGCCGACGTCCGTTGTCAGCTTCACGACAATCGAATTGGAATGATGCCGCTCGGACAGGGAATGCTTGAACGATTCGAAAAACGGAATGTTCAAACAATAGATTTTGGCGGCAACAATGTTCATGGGGTCACTCCGGCTGATCCCCATGACGTATCCGTTGATGCCGCCATATGGTTGAAGCAGATATGACTGAAGAAATAGTCGCGCACATAATCAGGCTGACCGCTGTCGATGTCGATCACCTGGAAAGACCCTGTCGTCTGGACGAACAGTTTCTCGCCGTCGGGCGATGGTGCGATCGTGCCAATCAGGGCGGGTTTGTGTGAATACAAATGATTGAGCGAAACCGGGTCCTTGACCGTGAGCTTTCGCATGAAGCGCATTGTGTCGGCATCGATCAGGAAAACAACGTCGGGAAAGCCCATGGCGGCGATGATATTGCGCCCCCGGTGGCTGAATGCATGCATATTCGTGAGCCGATAGAAATCATCCTGTGTAAACACGCCGATCTCGCGCGGCCCATCATCGGTCAGCTCATATTTATAAATAGAGGCCGGCCCCCGGAAGTTCACGGAGTAGGATCCCTTCTTTAAAAGCTTAATCATGTTGCTGTGCATGAATTCGAAATTGTGGTTGGAGAAGTACACGATATTGGGATTTACCGGGTCGAAGCAGGCATGGGCGGCGACAATAAAGCGATCCAATACCCAATGCTTCTGGTGCTTGATATCCATGACCATCACCTTGGATGGAATGATATCCTTTTGCCGGTCCTGGTACATCCCCAGTTCGCAGGCGACACAATATTGGCGTGTCTCGTTGATGAGGATATCGTGCATGTAGTCGGACAGTTCCCCTTGCCAGACGGTCTCGGAACCCTGCTTGCCCAGGCGGTGCTTGAAGATCCGGAATTTAACCGGACGCCAGGGGTCGTTGATTCTGCCGATCGAATCGCGCAGCGAATAGGACATGGCATAGAGCTCACCCGTTTTGGGGTCGAACCACTGCTGGGAACCCAGCACCGCGTCCTGCTCTTGCTCGTCGAGCAAGTGATACGTTACACGCTGTTCAATCACGTCCACAAGCAGAAATCCGCCCCATGACCAGAGGTTCACCAGGAACCGTCCGTCGCCGACGGATGTCGCCGTGTGCGGGACGGTCATCAGCATGACCTGCTCAAGCATGTTGAAGCGATAATGGTAGCGAAGGGTGAGGGGCCGGAACAGCGAGATGCGCAGTCCTTCCTGACGGACCGCCTTTCGCAATCGCTTCCATCCGGGCCGCATAATATCCAGATGATGGATTCGCACGCGAACGGCCTGGTTTGTCTGGAAGTTCATGAAGTAATAGGCATGTTCGCCGTACTTCATGTACCACTTTCCTTTAACCGTCGGGATGGCCACAGCGGCATCCATGGTCATCTCCGCCGGCAGCGAGAAGGCTTCAAACGTGGCGCGAATCGTTTTCGTATGCATCTTGCGATTTCTCCTGGCGAATGAAACCGTTCGGGTTTTGAGAATGGCTTCTGCCTGTTAAGAGCATACTTGACATCCTTCTAGCGTCAATCGCAATTTCCCAATCAATAGCTATCCGAAGGGCCCGGCGGCCGCGACCGCTACAAGGGGCATACCGAATCTTATCTCGATGCGGATATAACGATACGATTTGCTGGCGACGGAGATAGTCAGGGGACGAGTTGTGCTGGATTTGGAACTGCTTGCGCTTCTTCTGGCGTATCCCGTTGATCTGTCCTCCCCCTGTCGTGACGGCATGCCAGTGGGTGACAAACTCATTGAGCTCCTGGAAACGGATAGCCGAACGGAAGCAGCACGCCCGCTTTTGGAAACATTGTCGAAGAAGCCCCGATAGCGCTCGCGCAGTGTTGGATTCAGGGCCCAAATTCGGGGCCACGTTCGCCCTTGAAAAGAGAACGAAGCCGCTTGTCGGATGAACTGGTCTTCCTGCGCGAAACGGGGGGGCCGATTTTTTTTGATACGGCACGTCGTGCTGCACGACTGTCGAGCCATTCCTGCCACTCCCAAGACACCTTGGGTTGCTTGTCGCTATTGCCCGACTTCATTTTCAACCTCGCTGCGTAATTGCCGTATTTCTTGTTGAATCCGGAAATCCGGCAAGCCTGCCAGACGCTCAACCTCGTCCCAATCAACCTCGGTCTGCCCCGTCAGGCAAACAGCTAGCATTTTTTTTGCCACGGACTTTGCCTCGTCGTCCGGGCAAGGATAGAAAGACTGCAAGGTACGTTCCACTAGAACAAGCTCGGGTGGAATGAGCTTCACAGATCCGAGCGACGTGTTGATTTCTCGCAAGGGGCTGCGAGACTCATTTTCCAGGAAGCCAAGCATATCGACAAATAAACCCGCGACTTGCCAGTTTCTCGGGCCTCCTGTTGCCCCGATGCTGCCCATCAGTTCCTGCGCACGGCGTAACGGGATACGTTCCAATGAATGGCGGCAGAGATCGATGTCGCCGGACATGTAGGCCCCCTCTGTATAGAATTCCACGGCTGAGCCACCGACGACAACCAAGTCGCAGCCCTCCGCTGCAAACAGTTTGGTAATCAAAGCCGCCAGCTTCAATGCCTTGGCAACAAGATCGTTCGTTTCCTCTATTTCCTTTATAGGATTATGCTTCATAAGGTTCCCTAGCTCTAGCCTCGGTTTTGAAACGTGCTTTCGCCTGTTTAGAGCATACTTGGCATCCTTCTGGCGTCAATCGCAATTTCACCATGATTGATCCTCTTGAAGATTGCCTCGTGGCCGTATTGCCCTGCGTATAGATTGCTTGCGCGCCCCGATAGAGTGCTGTATGTGCCGCAATAATATACTTTTGCTTATGGCCGGGATGTGTGATGATAGTGCGAGATAAGTGATTCGGCGGCCCCCGTCGCTCCGCTCCCCCAAAAGCGGTGACTATCGTCCCCGCACTCCAAAAAGGGAATAAATATGGAGTGCGGCGAGGTACTTGTCCCGCCGTAGCGTATTCGCGAAGGAGGATCGCCGCTTTGGGGGGCACGGAGTGCCGGGGCGGGTACGTGTGTTGCGAAATGAAGTTACTGAATGTAGTAAGAAGGAGAGGTGAATATGTCGATGGTGCGTAGTATTGGGTTGGGGATGGTGTGTTTTGTCTTGGCGGCCAGCGGGGCAGAGCCAACACTAAAGGTGTTTGTGCTGGCGGGTGATGAGTGTGTGCTGGAGCAGGGGGCGGTTGCGGGACGCACGGATGGCGTGCATGAAGGTTTTTATCCGAATGCAGCCCCCACCAAGGACGAGAACCGCAAGCATGTGCAGGCGGTGGTCTATGACGTAGC
>CAZRCN010000093.1:0-10148 GCA_964598575.1 uncultured Victivallales bacterium
ATGAAGTTCCGCCATTTCCGGCGCTACTATTTCGAGCTCAAGTATGACTGGGATAAACTCGATTATTTGCAGAAGGTTTTTGCTCGAGTGCGGAATGCCGTGCCCGGCGAATTGACGGTCTTTCAAGCTTTTTTGCGTGGATTGGTAGAGGTGGGGGATGAGAGTTGATTCGGGATTCGAGATGCGGGGGACGTGGAGAGTGGGAAGTTTGAAACACAGAGGCGCTACGGCACAAAGGCTGGTGGGTTTTGCTGGGGAGATTGCACCGCATAAGCCGCTAAGGGCGCGAAGGTTGGCGGTATTTTGCTGTCGCAACATTCCGCGAACGGCTTTTTTTTGGGGCGGGATGTAAAGCTTTGCGTTCTTTGCGTCTTGAGCGAAGCGGGCGGTGGGCCGATTGTACCGCGCGAAGGGTGCGAGGCTGGAGGGCTGTGGGGTAGGGAACCACGGAAGGACACAGAAACACACAGAAGGGGGATGGGATGCGGGGTGCGGGATGCGGGATGCAGGCAGGACAATGAATAGCAATGGCGCCGCGGCTCCAGTGAGAGTCGGAAATAGTAGGATGATGTTGAAATTACTGGTTAGGGCGGGGTGGAATCGAGAGGGAAATGGCAGGCGAAGCGGGTGTTGTTGTCGGCGGTCAGGTCGGGGTAGGTGTTGGTGCAGATTGGTCGGGCATGGGGGCAGCGCGGATGGAAATGGCAGCCGGGCGGCGGGTTCAGTGGGGAGGGGACATCGCCGACGATGGGGGTGAAGGGCTGCTGGTGGTCGTCAATACGCGGGATGGCATCCAGCAGGGTCCGGGTATAGGGATGGCGCGGCGTCGCGAATAGTGTGGCGGTGGGGGCATATTCGACGATGCGTCCGAGGTACATGACAGCGACGTAGTCGGCTATGTATTCCACGACGCCCAGATCGTGGGTAATGAAGATGTAGGCCAGGTTGCGCCGCGTCTGGATACTTTCGAGCAGGTTGAGGATCTGGGCTTGCACGGACACATCCAGGGCGGAGGTGGGTTCGTCGAGCACGAGTAAATCGGGTTCGAGGATCAGGGAACGGGCCAGGGCGATGCGTTGGCGCTGGCCGCCGGAGAATTCATGCGGGAAGCGGCTGCCGACATCGGGGGCAAGCCCGACCAGGCGCAGGGTTTCCACGACCCTGGCTTCGCGGTCGGCGGGCCTGAGGTCGGGGGCATGTACGCTGAGCCCCTCACCGATGATGGCGTTGACCTTCATGCGGGGGGATAGCGAACTGAAGGGATCCTGAAACACAAGCTGCATGCGCTTGCGCAATCCCTTGGCCCGGTTGCGCGGCAGCATCAGGATGTCTTCACCCTCGAACAGGATCTTGCCTTGTGTTTCGTCGATCAGGCGCAGGATGCTGTGTCCGACGGTGGTCTTCCCGCAACCTGATTCGCCGACCAGGGCAAGCGTTTCGCCGCGCCGGAGGCTGAACGCCACGCCGTCGACCGCGCGCACTTGTCCGACCACACGCTGCAGCAGGCCGCGCTTGACGGGGAAGTACGTTTGCAGGGCATCGACCTTGAGCAGGGTTTCCTCCGATACCTGCCGCGCCGGACGCGGTTCCCTGGGGGCATCATCCGACCGTTCCACGGTGGTTTTCCGGGCGAGTAGGTGGCAGGCGGCGGTATGCCCTGTATCGGGGCCGCCGCAGGGAAGCATGTCGGGCGTTGTGGTTGTGCAGGGGGCGAAGCATTCGAGGCAGCGGTCGGCAAAGCGGCACCCGACATCAGGAAACGCGCTGGCGCTGGGCACCAGCCCTTGTATGGTATGGAGCTTGTACTGTCGCTGTGCCCCGCGCGGTATGGAGGCCAGGAGCCGGCGCGTGTAGGGATGCTGCATGTTCTGGAAAATGTCGCGTCGTGTTCCGGTTTCGACCAGTTTGCCGGCATACATGACGCAGACATCATCCGCCATCTGGTTCACGATGCCCATATCGTGGGTAATGAGTATGATGGCCATACCCGTTTCCTGTTGGAGTTCTTTCATTAACCCCAGAATCTGGGCCTGGATGGTGACATCGAGTGCGGTTGTGGGTTCGTCGGCAATCAGCAGTTTCGGGCGGCAGGCCAGGGCCATGGCGATCATGACGCGCTGCTTCATGCCGCCGGACATTTCGTGCGGGAAGTTGTCGACCCGGGAATCCGGGGCGGGGATGCCGACATGCCGCAGCAGTTCGATGCAGCGTGCATAGGCCTTCTTGCGCGAAAGCCCCTGATGCTGCCGCAGGGGTTCGGAGAGTTGGTTGTGGATGCGGTATAGCGGATTAAGCGAAGCCATGGGTTCCTGGAAGATCATGGCAATCTGGTTGCCGCGGATATGCTGCATGGCTTCTTCATCGAGCTGTAGCAGGTCGGTGCCTTCGAGGCGGATGCTTGAGGATGGATGATGAAACCCATTCTGCTCGATCAGGCGCATGATGGAGAAGGCCGTCTGCGATTTGCCGCAGCCCGATTCGCCTACAATGGCCAGCGTTCGCCCCGGCTGCAGGCCGAAGCTAATACCGTCCACGGCACGGGCAATACGTCCGTCGCCCAGATCAAAATGCGTCATCAGGTTGTCGACTTGCAGTAACATACGGTCTCTCTTATTTGAAACGGGGATCGAAGGCGTTGCGTACGCCATCGCCGATAAAGGTGAGCAGGATCATCAGGGTTGTGAGGGTCAGGAATGTGGGCAGCATGATCCACCAGGCATCCAGGTGTTGCTGTCCCTGTGATAGTAATTCGCCGAGGCTCGGGGCTGGGTACTTGAGGCCGAACCCGAGGAAATCGAGTCCGACGAGTGCCAGGATGGCAGAAGAAATAGAGAAGGGCAGGAAGGTCACGATCGGGGTCAGGGCGTTGGGCAGGATGTGGCGGAACATGATGCGCACATGCGAAACGCCCAATGCGCGGGCGGCCTTTACGTAGTCCAGATTGCGGGCAGCCAGGAACTGCGCCCGCATGTGGGCTGCCATGCCCATCCAGGAGGTCAGGTTCATGATGACAAAGAGCATCAGCAAATGCCCGAACGGGGAGACCTTGCCCGAGCGGAAGAGGAAGTCGCTCAGGATCATCAACAGCAGCAGGCGCGGGATGGCACCCCATATCTCGGTGAGCCGCTGTCCCAGGAGGTCGGTCAGTCCTCCGAAAAAGCCTTGCAGGGCCCCCAGTATGCAGCCGAGCACGGTGGAGGAAATGGCCAGTGCCAGGCCGAACAGCAGCGACAGGCGGAAGCCATAGACCAACCGGGCCAGGACATCCTTGCCGTACCGATCGGTGCCGAGCAAATGGCGTTCCACGACCGCCCCCGGCTGCGTCTGACCGTCGAGCCGGGTCGGCAGCGGGGAGGCCAATCGCTGGCGTTGCAGCTTCCGGCTGGTATAGAAAGATTTGTAGGAATGCGGGATGGGTGGCCAGAGCGCCCAGAAGCGGCGCGGTTCACCTTCCTTGTACTGGATCCAGGGACCCTCGTCGGGGCGTCTGATGGCTCCGTAGAGGCGATCGGTCTGGAAGTCGGGTATCCGTCCGTTTACAAAGTTCCTGAAGATATCCGAGCGGTAGCTGGTAACGGGGGTATCATGACTGGCCCCGAGGTCGCGGTAGGTGTAGGTACGGAAGACGGGAAAGTACCAATGGCCGTCGATCTGCATGACGATGGGGCGGTCGTTGAACAGAAGCTCGGCCGGTAGGGTAATCAGAAACAGCAGGGTCAGAATGCGCAGGCTGGTGATGGCCCGGCGGTTCTTGCGGAACTTGCGTGCTTTATCCCTCCATTCGGGGCTGAAAACCATACTTACCCCTTCTTGCTTTCGAAACTGATGCGTGGGTCGACGATCACATACCCGATATCCGACAAGAGCCGGCAGGCCAACCCGATAAATGTAAAGACAAACAGATTGCTGATAATCAAGGGATAATCGCGCTCCACCAACGCCGTGAAGCTCAGGAGTCCGATGCCATCGAGCGAGAAGATTTTCTCGATCAGGACCGAACCTGCAAAGAACATCATCACGAACCGTGCGGGGAATCCCGTTACCAGCGGAATGAGCGAATTGCGCAACACATGTTTTATGAGGACCTTGCGCCTGGAGAGTCCGCGTGCCTGTGCAGCCACGGCATAGAGTTGGTGGAACTGCTCTAGTACGCTGTTTTTGGTTAGCATGGTCAGCCCGGCAAAACTCTGGATGGTCAGGCAGGTGACCGGGGCGATCATGTGGTGGACATTATCCCAGAACTTTTGCCAGGCGTTGAGCGTATTATAGATTTCGGGTGGGCTATGAATGCCACGCAGGGGGATCAGGTTGATCAGGGAGTCGCCACTGGGACCGAATGTCTTGATCAGGAAGACGGCCAAGACAAATCCGGGAATGCTGTAGCCGACCAGGATCAGGATGCTGGTGGCCGAGTCGAAGCGGGTTCCGTTACGCACGGCCTTGTTGACGCCAAGCAGGATGCAGAGGGTATAGGTGATAAAGAACGAGGAGATGCCCAGTCGCATCGAGATAGGCAGGCGCTCCTTGATCAGTGCCAGGCTGCTTTGGTTCTTGGTGATCGACATCGGGAACTTGAAGAGAAACATGCCATGCCAGTTTTTCCCGTTCGTCAGGGCTTGCCAGAAGCCTTCGGCGCGATAGACCTCATCGCGGGTCTCCCGGATCTTGCGTCGTTCGCCATTGGCCAGGTATTCGGTCTCCCGGAAGGTTTCCTCGCGCACGCGGGTCGGAATCGTGGTCAGGGACTGCGGGCCATCGATCTGTGCGCCGGTTTCGGGCATGAATCGTACGGTTGGGTCGATCGTGCTGACAAAGTATCCGCTTTCCGCGTCGAAGCGCAATTGGCTGGGGACGCCATTCGCGCGGCATTCGTTATCATACACGTAATAGCGGTCTGCCTTGCGATACACCCAGAGGGACTGGTCCTGGAAGGATATCTTACGTGCTTCGTTCTCGTCGACTTCCCGGGAAGAAATCATGGAGTCGGGACTGAACCAGAGCAGCATTCGCAGGTAGCGGTCCAGTGGGTCGTGGTTCAAGCCCAGCGACCGTTTGATCTGCATGCGCATACTGGCATCGATACCAATGGTGCCTTCACTGCTGCCCGAGGTACCCAGTGTGGCCAGATCGCCTACGCCGGCCTGGTTGGCCTGGTCGATGATCATGGTCTCAACCTGATCCAGCGGCCCGCCCGGTACCAGCTCGGAGATCAGGAAAAACACGGTGATCACCCCCACACCGGTAGGGATCATCAGGAGAAAACGTTTCAGGATATATGGCCACATGATATAACCGCCTTACTCAAACGAGACGGCAACTCCTTTTTCCCTTGCTTGTTGGATGGCTTGGTAGCGGTCTTCGTCGAACCACCAGAACCACCAGATATTGTAATAGGTCCAAAGGCCGGATGCGTAGTGCGCCGGGCCGCGCAAATAGTTCCAATAGACGGCATGATCGTTGATGGGCCAGGTGCGGGGTAGCAGATACCATTGGTTACACATGATGCGGTCGAATACCTTGGCACAGGCTTCGACGGTCTCGCGATCTTCGGCAGCACTCATCATTTCGAGTACTTCGTCGATGGCCGGGTTTTTCAAGCCCATGCGGTTGGCGGAGCCTTTGACATCGGCCTCGCTCGACAAGAAATGCCGTGCCAGCTCGCGTCCCGGTGCCTTACGGCCATCGAACCAGCCAATGATGGCATCGTATTGGAAATTGCGGATGCGGTTGCCGCGCTCCAGGCCCGAAAGGGTTGCGATGCGAGCGTTAATGCCGGCCAATTTGCAGATTTCACTGTAATAAAAGAGATCGACATCATCGTTGAGAATTTCAAATGCGAGGGGTTGTCCGTCCTTGACGCGGACCTGGCGTGCCGGATCCCAGTGCCAGCCCAGTTCGTCGAGCCGTTTACTGGCTGCATATACCCGCTCTTCCATCGAGAGGCGGTTGCCCTCGTGATCGGTTCCAATCTCGTAGGGGCCCTGCACCAAGGCAGCCGCAGGGACGTATTCGTTGCTTTCGGTGTTATGGTTTGCGGCCAATTCCAGCAGCATCTCGCGGACGCGTCCGGTGGCGGGGCCCGGTGCGGCACGAAGCTGCGGCTGGTTGTCGAAGTAGCTGGTAAGCAGGGTGCTTTGGTTGTAGTTGAAGTTGCGGTTGACGGTATCAAAATCATAGAGCGAGATGAGCACCTTGCGTAGCTCGATATCCTGGAAGAGGGGTTTGCGCAGGTTGAACACGAGGCAGCGCATGGCGGCGGGGCGGGTGACCGGAAAGAATGAGCGCGACAGGTAGCCTTTGCGCAAGCCGTCGTTATCCAGCTTGTGCAGGACATCCGGCTGATACCAGCATTTGAAATCAATCAACCCGCTATGTAGGGCCTCGTACTGCGAGAACGTGTCGAAGTAGACCTGGTACTCGATCTCTTTCCAGTTCAGGTAGCCCTTGGTGTAGGGCAGGTGCCCGCCCCAGTAATCGTCGCGCCGCTCGAAGCGGATTCGTTCGCCCATGACATAGTCGGCGATCCGGTAGGGACCACTGCCGATGGGCAGCTCTTCGCGGAAGTCGCTGCCGATATTGACGCCGGGGCGGCCATAGACATGCTGGGGGTAAATGACCAGCCGCGAGACGTAGACCGGCAAGTCGCGTGTAAAGTGATGGAAATCGACGCGAACGGTATGGTCATCCACCTTGACGAATCGTTCCACCGGCTTCATATGCAGGCTGAGGGCGGGATTGATATCGGGATCGAAAAGCAGTTCGTAGGAAAAGACGACATCATCGGCGGTGACGGGCTCACCATCTGCAAAGCGTGCTTCGGGGCGCAACCGGATTGTCAGGGACAGCTTATCGTCCGCCAATTCGAAGGATTTCGCCAGCAGCCCATAGACCGAGTAGGCTTCATCGTCATCCCACGACTTGATGCCCAAGGCCTCAAAGCAATGTTCCTCCATCCATTGGGGGGCTCTGCCCGTGAGGCCGAAGGTTGTGAGTTTTGAGAACGAAAGCCCCGGCATGCGCAAGCGTCCGGCGATCGGGGCGTCGGGGTTCAGGTAGGCAAATGGTTCGCCCGGCTTGTATTTGAGGCCTTCCGGGCCAAACACCGAAACCCCATGCCAGCGTTCGCCCGCTGCCGAAGGGGTGACGCCTGCCAGCAGCATGCCGATGCCAACCAGGGCCAGGCCGCAGCGAAGTGTCCGATTGCGGCATGACCAACCGCCGCAGGATTGCGGGAGGAGGGGATGCAGGAATGTTGGAAGGTTAGATTTCATTACGCATGGTGATCTTGAAAGATACGGCGATCGTTGACGGGACTTTTGCGGGGACATCGAAATGCAGTCCATCCTCGTCCAGGTCCCATGCCAGCGGTGCGCCGTCGCCACCGAGCATTTGAATGGATTGTATGTCCTGCGGGTGACATTGCCGGCAGTGGGCAAAACCGGGACAGGTCAGCCGCTCGCCGGGGCGTCCGAGAGCCGTGACGAACAGGGCGTTTTGCTTGCAGGTGTAGCGGATATCGTGGCAGGTGAAGCGGGGTTCGTTGTTTTCATTGAAATGACTACCGCCTTCGTTTTGCGTGGGGCCTTCGCCTGGTATCAGCCAGGGAACGGTCCCGTAGATGGCATCGCCATTGATCGCGAGCCATGAGCCAATTTCCCGCAGGCAGTGCTGCGCGGGTTCGGGGATGGAGCCGTCGGCGCGCGGCCCTACATTGAGCAGTAAATACCCGTTCTTGCTGACGCGGTCGACCAGATTGTGGATCAGCCGTTCCGGCGATTTATAGCCGATATTGCGTACGTGGCTCCAGCAACCGCGGGGGCCGGCATCGATGCAGGTATCGGACAACCAGGCATACGGGGTCAGGTCGTTCATCTTGCCCACCTCCAGGTCGAACAATCCGGTGAGCGGGGGCAGATGATATCCGCCATTCTTGAATCGCTTATACGCGACGGTGACAGCCTGTCCCTGTGCTTCCGCCTTGTTGTAATAGTAGGCGAGCATGTGTTTGCGGTATCGTTCCGGAATGCGTCCCAGGCCGAAATCGAACCAGAGCATATCGGGGGCATAGTTGTCGATGACTTCGATGATCTGGTCATACCAGTCGCGCAGGTATGTCTCGTCCGGCAGCCCGTCTTTTGCTGTACGCCGGCTGTATAGGGTTGCAGCCAAGGGATCGAGCGTGTCGAAAGCATCGCTTTTCGGGAAAAACCACCAGTTGAAGGCATGATGGAAGGTGGCGAGGTATTTCAGGCCGCGGCGCTTGATGGCGCTGGCCAGTTCGCCCGTCACATCGCGTTTCGGTCCCATGGCTTTCGCATTCCACGGGTTGACGCTGCTGTCCCACATCGCGAAGTTATCGTGATGGATGGCAACGGGGCCGGCAAAACGTGCGCCCGCGGCCTGGAACAGGTCGGCCCATGCCTCGGCGTCGAAGTGTTCGCCTGTAAACATGGGAATAAAATCCTTGTAGCCGAAGGTCTTGTGGTCACCGTAGGTTTTGCGGTGATGGCGATAATGGGGGGCATCTTCCTGGTACATCCGATGCCCGTACCAGGTGCCGTTGGATCCGTACGCCGGCACGGAATAGGGCCCCCAGTGCGTATAGATGCCGAATTTGGCGTCACGCAGCCAGGTCGGCATGGTGTACTGGCTGAGCGAATCCCAGGTTGGTTCATATTTCTGTGTCATACGGCTGGCTCCTTGCTTGTGAAAAAGAGGGTACACCGTTCGCCGCCCACATGCACGCGGACCATGATGTGCCGGTTTTGAACGCAGTCAAGTCTATCGCCGAATGCCCCGGATGTCAAAGAATGACGCTGTTGGAGGCATTTCCGCAGTGAAGCTTTTTCACCGCCCGCGCTAACGCGCTTAAGACGCAAAGTACGCAAAGGATTTTAAAATACTTGGATTGAGGCTCTGGATCGTGCGGTTTTGGACGCGTAGTTCCTCTTGGGCTGGTGATTTGGCCTGCTTTTGACACAGCTCCGCCGTGAGAGAGTCGGTTTTGAGTTGTTTTGTGTGTTCAGGCCGCCGTGACTAGGCTGCACATTCGCTCTCTCCCTACTCTTACATCGTACACTTCTACGCACACTTCGTCGCAACTCTTACTCGAATACCCTTACCCGATCGGCTTACACGGTTGGTGGAGCTCAAATCATAGCACCCCCGCAGGATGATTATACGAATTCCACGCGAAAAAATAAGATGCGTTTGCCCTGGCCAGATGGTCGGGTTGCGTGATTTGGCATGACTGATTCTTTTGGAAACAGGGCACTCGGAACGCGAGATCTGAGTTGTGTCGGGCCATAGTGCCCAGGAATCCGTTGGTCGTGGCCTTGCTCGGATCAGGCTGTCTGCCGAGGGCGGATGACGGGATGACGCTCCACGGCCTGAGCTGCGCGGAGGCTACAGATTGCTGTCAACGTTTCGTTTTTGCAATTCGGCCGCATCCGCAAGGTCCTTTTCGCGGCCGGCAGCTTGTTTGTTTTTGAGCAGTTCGGCGTAGCCAACGAAATTGACAGTGGTTCCGTCGATCGATACTTCACGGCGGTTCTGATAGCATGCATCGAACGTAACGCCGCTGATCTGGTTGAGGACCTCCAGGCGCATAGGTTCTGCCCCGATGCGTAATATCTTGCCAGGCTCCATAAATAAGCCTGTATTGATATCCGGTTGCATCAATCCAAAACGATTGAACACCGCAACCATCCGCTCGGCATTCTCGGCACTGATGGCAATAAAGAAATCAATATCGCCGGTGTAGCGCACATAGCCGTATATTGCCACGGCGTAGCCGCCGATGATGACATACTCAACGCGATGTTTGTTCAGTAATTGAATAAACTCGAGAAAGTCTTGCGGTAGATGGATCATAGTCGTGCCACATTTGCCTTAGGATTTCCAGCCCTGCCAGTCGCTCGGCCGGGGCTTTCCCCCTCCAGTCATTCTGCTGGTCCTTGTCGTGCAGATCCGTGATGCAGATGCGTGTCTTGTCAATATGTAGTTGGTCAAGAATGCTCATGCCTGCGACCTTCGTCTTTTCTGTTAAGGGCAGCATCCCACAACAGGGAGCAATATGGCAAGCGTGAAAGAATTTGGGGGTCTTCCGCAGAATCTGTGGGTAAGTCAAGGGCGTAGGCTGCGTAAAA
>CAZRCN010000094.1:0-10072 GCA_964598575.1 uncultured Victivallales bacterium
GGCGGCGGATGCCGTGGCTGGCTCTGGCTACTACAAGGAGGATCCGCTGTTTCATTATTATCCGGCGGCGGATGCGCCGCGTTGGACAATTGGGCGCTTTGGTCCGGTCGGGCTGAGTCTGGAGTTGTTCCAGCCGGCCTTCACGATGCAGATCACCGGGGTAGAAGAAGGTTCTCCGGCTGCTGCAACGGGCAAGCTCAAGAAAGGCCAATACATCGAGAGTATCAATGGGCAGGTACTCAAGGATATTGATCCGCGCGTCATTCTGGGCAACCTGATTACGGAGGCCGAGGCTACGGATGGCAAGTTGGTGTTGATGGTCAAGGATAACAATGAGGCCGCGGCGGTTGCGGTGCCGGTGCAGCTTCCGGTTCTGGGTGCCTATAGTGAGACCTGGCCGGTGGATTGCCAGAAATCCGATGCGATCGTGCGTCAGTTTGCCGATTATCTTGCCGCGAGTGAAAGACAAGGCTGGGGCGCAGCCCTGTTTCTGCTGTCGACGGGAGATGAACGGGATCTTGACGTTGTACGTGGTTGGTACAGTGGCAAGCTTTCGCCGGATCAAATCGGATTCCCCTGGTCGATCGGCTATAATGACACGGCCATCTGCGAATATTATTTGCGGACGGGGGATGCATCGGTACTACCCGTACTTCAAAGTAAAGCCGATTACCTCAAGCGCACGATCTATAATGGTTCCTGGATGGGGCGGGGTGGTGCACATTTCGGGTATATGAATGGCGGGCATATGAATGCGGCGGGGGCACATGCGGTAACGTTCCTGCTGCTGGCCAAGGAGTGCGGGGTGGATGTGGACGAACACACCCTGCAGTCGTCGCTACGACATTTTTATCGCTACGTCGGCCATGGTAATGTGCCGTATGGCGATGCCTATCCTGAAGGCGGATTCACGGATAATGGACGTGTCGGCAAGCTGGCGTTTGCCATGCAGGCGGCGGCGAACCTGACGCCGGAAGGCGAAAACTCGGTTTATGCCAAGGCGCGTGACATCAGTGCCACCAAGAGCTTTTATTCGACGTCGTGGTTGTTTCATGGGCATACCGGTGGCGGCATTGGCGAGCTTTGGCGCGGTGCCGCGATGGGACTGGTGAAGGACAAGCGTCCCACGCCGTATCGCTCGTTCATGGATGAGCGCCGGTGGATGTATGAACTGGCTCGCACGCACGAGGGCGCATTTGGCTGGAGTGCCGGACAGAATGTCAACTACACGGCAATCAACAATGGGCGTCCGAACGGCAATTATATTCCGCTGATCTATACGCTGCCCCGCAAGCAATTGCGGATGTTTGGTGCCCCCCCCACGCAACACTCCCATACGTATGCGTTACCCGAGCGTCCGTGGGGCAATGCGGCGGATGAGGCGTTCTTCGCGCTGGAGGCAGGCACCCCACCTAAAGGGGAAAAGCTGGATGTATCCACCGAAACGATTCGTACCGGGGCATCCAGAGCCATTTTTAATCTGCTCGGCAACGCCGAAACCCCGGATGAGGTTGTGCTGCAGTACGCCCTGCATGTGGATCAGGGCATCCGCGAGAGCGCGGCCAGACAGCTCAGGAAGCGCGAGCGGATTGATCTGCTGGTGGAGCTGCTGCAATCGGAAGATCCGCGCGGGCGTCATGTTGGGGCCTATGCGCTGGCCGATATCAAGGAACCGTTGACCCCCGAGATGATTACCTTGTTGGGCGGCATGGTTGCCAATCCGGATGAGGCCTGGTGGGTAGTGCAACAGGCACTCAAGACGCTCGGTGATGCCACGGCGGATCAACTTGCCCCGCATCTGGTTGCCATCGAAGGATGGCTGGATCATGATGACTGGTGGTTGCAGGCGGCGGCGTTTGAGGCACTGACACCGTTGGCTGCCGACAAGCGCTTCTGCGCTCGGCTCCTGCCTAAAATCGGGAAGGTCATGGCGCGAACCCAGAGCCCGGGAATGCTGGGGTCCTTCCATCGGTTGGTCAATCACGTCAAGGGCGCCGATGCGGATATTCTCGCGATTGCCGTGGATACCTTGACGACGGCGTATGCCGCCTTCCCTGAAACGCTGGATGCGCCGGGCGGACAGGATATGTCCAATGGCGCCGACTACATGCTGCAGAACCTTGCCCGTGCACTCGCGGCGACCCCGGGTGGTTTTGATGCCTTGTATCGCGTGGCGCAGAAGCGTTATCCCGAAAAAGTGCTGCCGCATCTTGATCTTTACCTCAACGCGGATGCCTCGCAATTCGGGGGCGAACTGAAAAAAACGTTCGAGCCCATTATGCGGGATCATATTATCTGGCAGTATGTGGGCAAGAATCTGCGTGCCTTGCAAAAAGAGATTTCCAAGCGTCTGCCGGGCAAGGCAGTCAGCGGATTGGTTGATCTCTATCAGAAGGTTGGGATTGCGGATTATACCTGGCATCTCTGGGGGCCGCGACGCGATACGATCGAGTGGCAGTATATCAGCTATGATCCCAAGGAAACCAAAGTGTGGGAACGCGGCCGCGAATGGGGTGGTCGCTATCGTCCGGTCAGTTGGCCGGAGGGTGCCGAAAACTGGATGCAACCCGGCTTTGATGCGCAAAAGGCAGGTTGGCAGACGGGGTTGGCACCGTTTGCGCATAACGATGGCAAATTGGCGCCGGTTGGCGGTTGCACGGGGCTCCATCATCACTGCGGGTGTGGCAATCCCCCAAAAACGTTCTGGGAAAAGGAAGTGCTGCTGATGCGCACCGAGTTGAAATTGCCACCGATGCGCGATGGGTATGCGTATCGTCTGCTCGTGGGTGGACGTTCGCATGTGGGCAGTGGTGAGGGCAGCGATGTCTGGATCAATGGCATCCGCAAGGAGGGACGCCGTTCAACGGATCCGAGCATACGCTGGGTGGGGCGGCGTGCCGGGGGCAAGCCCTGGGGATTCGTGATTGACGATGAATTTCGTAAGCAGTTTACCAATGAGACGGTCACGCTTGCAGCCACGGGATTCCTGCCCATTCATAAGACCGGTGTCAAACGCAATTACATTGCCTTCTGGTTCGAGGAAATGAAGCTGCCGACACTGGGCGAGCAAGCGATGCTGAATGTGCTGCGTGTTACCCCGCTGCGCACGGCGACCTGGCAGGCCACGCTTCAGGATCAGGATGCCTACCGATTCAGTGGCACGTTTGCGGAAAACAAGGCCGTTGAAGGACGCTGGCAACAAATTGTGCAGGTTGCAACGATTGCCGATTTTGATCCTTCAGCGCGGAAGCGGGTCAATCCCCGCGCCCCGTTTCAAGAGATTGTCTTTCGCCCGGATGGTCGCACCGGTACACCCATGGTGATGTACTCCGGCGACATGCTGCTTGATATCGAGAACACGCAGGCACTGAAGCTGATGTTGGAAACGATTGATGGCAGCGAGTACCTGTTTCTGGAGGCGGGTGGCTTCAAGGAAAATCAAAAAGACGATTGGCAGACACCGTATTATGTGTTTAGGCGAGTCGGAAAATGAGGACTCTAAACGTATAGTGTCAAACATATGAAAAGTATGAAAAATATAACGTCTAACCGTATAAGGAGAGGATGATGTTGAAAACGATAGAGAATGTTTGTGCATGGTTTTTTGTGTTCTTTGGTTTGGTCGTGTGTTCGGTTGCAGCGGGAACGAATGACACGTTGTCGCTGGCGGCGCCATTTACGGACAATATGATTCTGCAGCGTGAGATGGCGGTGGCGGTTTGGGGGGTTGATACACCAGGAAACATCGTGACGGTTACGTTTGCGGGACAGGAGAAAAAGGCCAAGGTCAATGATCGTGGAGAATGGCGTGTCGCGTTGTCAGCGTTGAAGGCGTCTGCGGTACCGCGCCATTTTACGGTGACCAATGATCAAGGCGAGAAGATCGTTCTTGAAAATGTGTTGGTGGGGGAGGTCTGGTTTTCGTCCGGGCAATCCAACATGGTCTGGCCGCCCCACAGAAGTATGGTTCGTGCGTTGGCGTCGGAACTTGTCAAATCAGAGGTAGATATCCCGATTCGCGAGATCAGTATCGATACCGTATCTGCCATCTATCCACAGAAACACGCCACATCGGACGGCGGCTGGAAGCTAGCGGAGCGGGCTGGCGGCTTTTCGGCATTGTCGCTGTCATTTGCCCATTCGCTCTATGAGGAGCTGCAAGTGCCGATCGGGATTTTGTTAAGTGCGCATAGCAATACGCGTATTGAGGCTTTTACAGCACGTGCGGCGATCGAAGCGCACCCTGCGTTGGCTGGTGATGCGGCCTTGATTCATCTGGGGGATCCGCTGACCGCAGAAGGCAAAGCGGCTTTCGATCAATATTATGAAGAGTTTCAGGCGTGGCAGGAAGAAGCGGGGCCGCTTGCTGAAGCGGGACTTGGCTATCCGTCACGCCCGAATCTGCCCGGTATTGCCGGGATGTGGCGGGGTCCCTCCCAGTTCTTCAGTGGCAAGATTGCGCCAGTGGTTCCCTACACGGTGCGCGGCACGATCTGGTGTCAGGGAACAAGCAACGCCAAGGATGGTGAGATCTATGCGGCCCGTATGGAAGCGCTGGTGAACGGTTGGCGGGCGGCATGGGGACGCCCCGATATGCCGTTCTATTTTACGCAGATGCAGCCGTATGGCGCACCGAATCCCGACAGTGTCGGCTTTGCTGATATCCGTCAAGCCCAATTCAAATTCTTTTTGGAAAATCGTGATCATGTCGGCATGGTGGTGCAGACGGATCTGAACTCCGCACGTCCCGGCGGTATTCACTACTTCAACAAACTACACCCCGGCATGCGACTGGCCCGATGGGCACTGGCGCATGAATACGGGAAGAATATTGCCTACACCGGTCCAATCTACAAGGGGTATACGGTCAAAGGCAACAAGGCCATCGTGTCTTTCGAAAACGATAGTCTTTGCGGTGGATTGATGGTTGGCAGTAAGGGAATGGCGAAAGACCGCCGGGATCCCGGAAAATATGTCGAGCCGGCAAGACCGACGCCGGGAGAGCCACTCAACCACTTCCGTCTATGCGGTGAAGACGGCAAGTGGTTTGCGGCAGAGGCTAAGATTGTCGGCGACACGGTTGTTGTGCAGTCAAAGCATGTCGCCCATCCGGTCGGTGTGCAATATGCATACAATGCGGTTCCGGAAAACTCCAATCTGTATAACAAGGCCGGTTTGCCGGCTACGCCCTTTGCGGCTATGCATGGCAAACTGATTTTTCAGGAGGATTTGCGTGCCAAGGCAGAAGAAGCACCTGACACGGATGCGCCGCCGCCACGCCGGATTTTACGTCTTGCCAACTACTTGCGCCATGGTGTCGTGCTCCAGCGCGAGAAGCCTATCCCGATCTGGGGGCATGCCAATGCGGGCGTGGAAGTTACCGTGCAGCTTGGTGGCCAGATCCAGAGGGCCACGGCTGACGAGCATATGCGCTGGAAGGTTGTATTTGACCCCATGCCTGCAACACAAGAGCCCATCGAACTGGTTGTAAAGGCCGGCAATGGGCGCGAGCAAACGGTGCGCGATGTGCTGATAGGGGACGTCTGGTTTCTGATGGGCTCGAAGCAACTGAGCTCGAATTGGCCGTACGACAAGCGCGATAAAGATGCCGCCATACCGGAGCCCCTGCCGCTTGTGCGCGAATTTCGTCGCAAGACCAAGGCATCGACGTCGACAACGCCGCGACGGTGGAGCTTTGAGATTGGTGGGGGCCGCTTCCGTTCCGCTTGGTTGCGTGCAGCGTATGATAACCCGAATCAGGGCGTGAGCGAGTTTGCGTATCACTTTGCCAGGACATTGAACCGCCCCACCGTGCCACAGGGCTTCATCACGATGTCGTCCGGACGGCGGGGTCGGTCGCCACAGCGTGCCACGCCCTTGTCCTGGACGTCATACGACGGCGTGAAGAACGTGAAGCATCCTGCATTCCAGGATCGTCTGGATGAGCTGGCCTTGCAGTATCCCGGTTCGGGGATTGCACAGGCGGCCGCAGCAAAATATGTTGCCGAAGTCAAATCGACGGTTGAGCAGATCATCGAGGCGCACAAGGCAGGGGCCGACTTATCCGTTGCCGCTCCACAGCGTTTCCCAAAGTTCCCTGTGGCGGGAAGCAGCGGCGATGTGGCGTCTGATATGATTCCCACCTATAGCTACAATTGGTGCGTCAGCCCCTTTGTGCCGATGTCCGTTGCGGGTGTCATCTGGGTGCCTTCGCCATATAATATCGGTGATGAGCCGACGCATTATGCGGACGAATTGGAAGTGTATGCTGCGAGCCTGTCGCAGACGTACGGGCAGGAACAGGTGCCGTTTCTGTATGCGCATCCAAGTCGCGAGCTGATCGAAGATATTCGAGAACCTTCGATTCCCGGTGCGGAACGGGTCTTGTTCGATACCTGGCCCGAGAGCCTGCATGATCTTGCCATTCAGCTTGCAGAAACGGTGCCTTACACACAGACAGGAAATGGCCGATGAAATTTGTCGGCTTCGCAAGGAACTTGATCGTGCGACCCGGCAACGGGAGAACGTAAAAAAGAAATAGGTTCAAGTGAATGACTAGAGAGAATATGCGGATAACAGATCTTACATGTGAATATCTTTCGAGCCCACTGGGTGTGGATGCCCCGGTGCCGCGCTTTGGGTGGCGACTGATCGACCCCGATGGCCGACGCGGTCTATACCAGGGCGCATTGCAGGTACGTGTCGAGCGCGCGCATGCTGGCGAACGGATTCTGCTCTGGGATAGCGGGAAAGTGAACGGTGCGCATTCGGTTAATGTCGACTATGCCGGTCCGCCGCTGGACACCGCCTGGGATCTGCGTTGGCGTGTGCGTGCCTGGCCTGCCCTGAGTGGAGTTGAAGGGGACATGGCGGGGCAGCCGACGGAGTGGAGCAACGAGGCGCGCGTCGTGACGGGTGTGATGGCACCCGACGATTGGAAGGGTCTGTGGATACGCTGTGCACAGGCGGAGGAGCATCAGCACTGTTGGTTTCGCAAGTCCTTCACCGTGGCGTCCGTGCCGGACTTGGCAATCGTGTATCTCTGCTCGATCGGTTACCATGAGCTTTACGTCAACGGCCGGCGGATTGGTGATGCCGTGTTGACGCCGGGGGTCACCAACTTGCAGAAGCGTGCACTCTATATGACCTACGATATCGTGGACGCCTTGCAACCGGGCGAGAATGTGATCGCGGTCTGGACGGGGCCCGGTTGGGCACGGGCCGATGGGTCCTACGGCAAAGGCGTCTGGGATCAGACGCCGATGTTCCGCTGTCAGTTGCATATGGGGAAGGAACCAGTCCTGCATAGCGCTGCGGACTGGCGATGTTGCGTCAGCTCAAGCGAAAATATCGGGCACTGGAAAGGCGGTGGACAGGGCACCTACGGGGGGGAGCGCATCGATGCTCGCAGGTACCAGCCAGGTTGGAACGCTGTCGGGTTTGATGACTCGGAGTGGTCGCTGTCCGAGACTGCGACGCAGTCCGTCGAATGTTCATCCGCCCTGCTTGAACCTGATCGCAAAGTTGAACAACTCAACCCGGTCTCAATCGAGAAGCGAGACGATGCCTGGCGTATCGATATGGGGCACAACTACACCGGTTGGTTCGAGATCGACCTTGAGGATGGGACTGCCGGTGAGGTTGTCCGCATCCAGACCGCAAACCGGACGGAGGAGACGGTCGAGTACGATCAGGAGAGCGAGTACATTTTCGATGAAAGCGGGCGGGGCACGTTCTGCCATCGCTTCAACTGGATGGCCGGACGCTGGATTACGATACAAGGTCTTTGCCGTAAGCCAACGCCCGAACAAGTGCGCGGCTATGTCGTGACCAACGACCGCCGTCGGACCGGTTCATTTTCGTGCTCGAATCCATTGCTGAACCAGATCTACGAGACGGATCTCAACACCTACATCGCGAATACCGTCAACGGGGTCGTCATGGACTGCCCGCATCGTGAACGCTACGGTTACGGTGAGGTGGCGCTGGCATGCTCCTGGGGATGTGGTCTGCCTAACTATACCTCCGCCGCCTTCTATACCAAGTGCATGCGCGACTGGGCGGATGTCCAGGACGAGACCGGCATGATCAATACCATTGCACCGCAGCCTTATCCCGGTGCTGGCGGGACGCTCTGGAGCAGTGCGCCGATCACGTTGGGCTGGGAATTTTTTCAGGCCTATGGCGACAAGCGCCAGCTGGAGGCGGGCTACCCCGTGATGAAACGCTGGCTCGACTACCTGGATGCCGCCGTCACCGCTGGTGGGGTGCTGATGCCCTACACCATCGTGTCGCGTTTCCTGGGGGACTGGGCCACGCCTCACGGCAACGAGTATGGCGACAGACCCGAGGCACAACTTTTCAATAACTGCGTCTATGCGTATGACCTGATGGTCTTTGTCGAAGCGGCCCATGCGCTCGGGTACGCGGATGATGTCGAGACCTACACGGCGCGGCTCGCATCGCTGCGGGAACACGCGCACGACTATTTCTATAATCCGGAGAGCGGTCTCTACGTCGACGGGCTTCAGCAGTCCATGCTGTTTCCGCTCTATACACACATTACCCCCGCTCATTTGCGGCAGCGCGTCTTTGATGGATTCATTGCTGCGTTGGAGGAGAAGGGCTATCTGGATACCGGCAGCCCCGGTCTGCCGATCATACTGAAGTATGTGATCGAAGACTTGCAATGTCCACAGCTTCTGTATCCCTACCTTGCCAAAACCTCCTATCCCAGTTATGGCTTCTTTCTCGAACGGGGGGAAACCGCTTGGCCGGAATACTGGGAGGTCGACGGCATCGCCAGCCGGATCCACACCTGCTACACGAGCATTGCCGGCTATTTTGTCAAGGGTATCGGCGGCATTCGGCCCGATCCGAGGAGGCCGGGTATGCAGCACGTCCTGATTCGCCCGTGTCTGCTGGATGATCTGGACTTTGCCCACACCGAAACGGAGTCTCTCTATGGGCGCATTTCCTGCAAGTGGGGCAGAGACGGCGATTCGGTAATCTACGATATCGAGATACCGGTCAATTCGTGGGCCGAGGTGACGCTCCCGGGGGCAAGCCCGGATGCCTGCACGGAGAACGGCATGCCGATCCGGCAAGCCATTGGAGTGGAAGTGGCAGCATATGATGAGACCGATCTGACCCTGTGTGTCGGAGCAGGAACTTACAGTTGGAGAACATCGGTTGAGGAGCCAGAAAAATGAATGAAAGCATAAAAACGTTTGTAAATAAGGAGTATGACTATGTCTGATCCCATTCCGTTCTGCGAAGTTGGTATTCTTAAACGCCACCCGGGCAATCCGCTTTTGACAGCAGATGATGTTTGTTATCCTTGCTCCCTTCTATTCAATGCTGGCGTTACCAAATTCCAGGGGCGTTATGTCATGGTCTTTCGCAATGACATCTTTGAAACTGACGGGGTTCCTGTGGATGCTGAAGGTTATATGGAGTATCCAAAGCCTGTAGGCACCAATCTGGGGCTGGCATTCAGTGATGACGGTATCGGCTGGAAGGTCGAACCGCATCCCTGTATCAGTCTCAAGGATGCTCGTAAGATCGTCGCTCCAATCATGCCGGGCAAAAATCCTGAAACAGAAATCAGGCGTTTCTATGATCCTCGTCTGACCGTTATCGATGGGCGGCTTTATATGTGCTTTGCCGTGGATACTGCCAATGGCTTGCGCGGAGGAGTGGCCGTCACGGATGATTTGTCGAATTGGGAGATCCTGTCCGCTTCCGTGCCCGACAATCGCAACATGGTGCTTTTCCCTGAAAAAATAGATGGACGCTATGTTCGTTTAGAGCGTCCGGTTGATACTGGAGGCGGCAATGTCCTGAACGATGACTCGGCCCGGATCTGGATGAGTTATTCGCCGGATCTCAAGCACTGGGGATTTCATCAGCACATTCTTGCGAATAGCGACATTCCTTTCTCGAATTGTAAGATTGGTCCGGCGGCGCCACCGATCCGAACAGAAAAAGGATGGCTCACCACATTTCATGCTGTCTGGCGCGACAAGAATCGGGGTAAGAATGGATGGGAATCCAAGTGGCCGAAAATTTA
>CAZRCN010000095.1:0-9854 GCA_964598575.1 uncultured Victivallales bacterium
TCTTTGCGGGCACCGAGGAGCTGATTTATGCCCAGATGGATTTTCCGGATACGGTCCGTAGCCTGTGGGAGGTGATGGTGGCGAACGATCTCAAGGCGGCCCGGATGTCACTGGATTCGCCCTATGATTATTTCATTACCTGGGAGGACTCCAGCACCCAGAACTATTCGCCGACGCAGTATGACGAATTCATCGGCAGCGAGATCGGCGAGTGGTGCCGGTTGCTGGAAGGCGCGGGAAAGCATTACATCCAGCACGCCTGCGGGCATGTGGCGGCGCTGGTGGAACGGATGCGCGATCACGGCGTGTTTGCGATCGAGAGTATATCGCCACCACCCACCGGGAACTTGACCATCAAGGAGGCACGCAACAGGGTGGGGGACCGCCTGGGGATTATCGGCGGGATCGAGCCGACGCAATTCCTGCATCTATCCTTGGTCGAGCTGGAGCCTTATGTCGAGTCGGTGATCGCGGATGGCAAGGGTGGGGGATTCGTACTGGCGAATTCCGATTCCTGCCCCCCCGGCGTGACCATGGAAAAGTTCAAACTGGCGGCAGATGTGGCGAGGAGCATCTAATGAAGCCGAATATTCTCTTTCTACAGACCGACCAGCATCGCTGGGATGCCCTTGGGTGTGTGAACGCAAAGGTGATTACGCCTAATCTAGATCGTGTAGTAGCGCAGGGTATTCGTTTTTCTCAGGCGGTTTGCAATAACCCTATGTGCATTCCCAGCAGATATTCGATGATGACCGGGCTCTATTCCTCACAATGCGGCGTTCGTCATAATACGCAGATGTGCGAACGCGATGAGGATATGCCGAGTAAGACACTTGCAGAGAGACTGTTCGAGGCCGGATATGAAACAGCCGGTTTTGGTAAAACGCATTGGTATTGCGATATACCCGATGATTATGATCCCCGAAAGGTTCCGACGACCGAGACCTCAACCCGGGGGTTTCAGATTCGTGCCCAGGCCAGAGCGGTTGATCCGGTGACAAATGAAAAGGGTGCCTTGATCTGGGAAACAGATGATCCAGAGGCTGTGCGGATGGCAGCAAAGGAAAACGAGGGTATTCGCACGGGGGGCGAGAACGCGTTGGGGTATAAAGGGCGGACGAGCCAGATTCCTTCGGATCGGCATCGCGAGGGGTGGCTGACGGGGAAAGCACTCGAGTATCTTGAGAATCGGACAAGCGATAGTGATCCTTTTTTCCTGTATCTATCCTTTGACTTTCCGCATGCGGCACTTCATGTGCCAGCCGAATACGAAGCGATGTATGATATTGACGATATGGAGATACCTAGTACCCCCGTTGCAGCGTCGCAGCTTGATGATCACTATATTCAGCCGCGCAATGTGGACGAGTGGAAAATGTGGCGGGATGCCTTCTCCCCGGACGAACAAAAAAGAACCATGCTTCGGTATTACGCGGCATGCACCTATGTTGATGATATGTTTGGGAAGGTGCTGGAAAAGCTTGCGGCGATGGGAGAACTTGATAATACGTTTATCGTTTTTACATCTGATCATGGGGAATCTCTGGGCGAGCGTTATCGCTTCAGCAAATATAGTTTATATGAGGCAAGTGTGCGGGTTCCTCTTCTTATTTCCGGCGCGGGTATTTCAAAGGACAAACAGGGATCTGTTGATGCGCGTCCCTGCTCCCTTGTCGATATAGTGCCTACCATCATGTCCGCCGCTCACATGGAAGCGGACTGCAGGTTGCCAGGGTATGATTTGTGCAAAGAGGCCGGCTGTACGGGATCGTTCAGTGCATTGCATGGCAGTGGATATCATGAGACGGAAAAAGCCCCAGCGATGATGTGGAGAACGCCCGAGTGGAAGCTCATTCTGCATTATCCGGGTGAGTTCAGGCATTTGGATATGAAGCTAGATCAATTTCAGGGTGAGTTGTATGATATACGTAACGATGCGCTTGAATGTTACAATCTATATGATGCCCCATCGCACCTGAAGATACGGGAAGAGCTCACACGACACCTTTTGTTGCATTTGTGTATTGCCCAGAGTCGTTTCCCGCGACCGTATTCCTACACCGATATCTACTGATGTTGCAGGTGGCTGGCGGAGGTGGAAATCGGTCGCTACGTCGATCGCGAAACCAATAGAAGAGGTGAAAGAATGTTCATGGATCCTGATGTGTCACGGACCATCAACAAACTAATAATGGCTGGGGCGTGCTCGCTGATCGCACTTTGTACCCAGGCGAAGGAGGTCGAACAGATGGTGCCGGAACAGTGGATTGAGGTCTCACCGAGTGTATTGGTCAAGGGAGCCAAACTGACAGGCAATGGCAATGCAGTAGGATATGTGCAGAACCATGCCACCGCCACTTTCGGTCCGTTTGATCTATCCGACGGATTGGTAGACCGCATCGAAGTCAAGCTGGCGGCACCGAAATCCAACGGGAAACTCGTCTTCTTTTTGGATAAAGTCGGAGCCAATCCAATCGCGGAAGTCGACATTTTGGACACGGGCGGCTATTCGGACTACGCGGTTTGTCAAGGTAATGCGGAGCAACTTGCCGGGACGCATTCGATTATCATACAGTTCGAGGGCGGCGACAACCTGTGCAATCTGCAATCCTTTCGTTTTCTGAAGCCGGGGCAACCCAGTAGCCCACAGTTGATTACACGCCAAACCGTGAACAACGGCCCGGCGCTAGAAGATGAACTTACCTCCATGATTGCTTCGTATGCGCCAGCCATAGAGCAGAACCGGACGGCCTTGATCAACCTGAAGACCGCCCCTGGCGCCTCGATCGCCATTCGCCAGCAACGGCATGCCTTTGCATTTGGTACGGCCATAAACAAGCGTGCCTTTACCGATAGCAACCTCTCGGATGCAGACAAAGCGAAGTATAAAGCGATCCTGCTTCAGAACTTCAACAGCGTGGTTCATGAGAATGCCATGAAGTGGTACAGCAATGAACGGGAACGTGATGTTGTCGATTTCTCGGCGGCGGACGCGATGCTGGACTGGTCCGAGGCCAACGGTTTGTACACCCGAGGCCACTGCGTGTACTGGGGACGCGACAAGCTTGTTCAAGGATGGCTGAAGGAGCTGAATGATGTGGAACTTCGTGCGGAACTAAAAGAACGCGCGCATGATTATATGCAACATTTCAAAGGACGCGTCAGCGAGCATGACATGAACAATGAAATGGTTCACTGCCACTACTACAAGAACCGCCTCGGTCATGACATTCGGCACCAAATGTTTGCCTGGTGCAAGGACTTTGCCCCCGATGCTCGATTCTACGTCAATGATTACAGTATTTTGAGTGGTGGTGATACCGACAAGTACATCCGGCAGATCAAGGATTTTATCGATGCAGGCGTTCCGGTTGGCGGAATAGGCGTTCAGGGACACTTCGGCGGCCGTGTCAACGGGAATGCGGTCACACAGAAGCTTGACCAGCTTGCCCAGTTCAAGTTGCCGATCAAGGTGACGGAGTTTGATGCCAACACGAAGGATGAACAAGCCAAGGCACGCGCATTGGTGACGCTGTATTGCGCCGCCTTTGCGCATCCAGCCGTGGAAGGCATCTACATGTGGGGATTCTGGGAACGCTCGCATTGGCGGCCGGACGCCGCGCTTTGGAATGCGGATTGGACGGAAACACTGGCCGCCAAATGGTATCGCGAGCTTGTGTTCAACCGGTGGTGGAGCAACCTCGAAACAACGGCAGACAGGACGGGCAATTGTTCCGTGCGTGTTTTCCATGGTGACCACGAAATCACGGTGAATGGCAAGAAACACGCCCTGTCAGTCAATCAGCAATCGAATGGGAACACGATCTCGCTGTACTGATATACATCGTCCTCGCTTTTGGTCAACTTTTCTGTAAGTGGTACTGCGACCGAAGGCGATGATTGCACCCGCAATGCGGGAAAGGTTAGCGAATGGCAGGACAAAAGCACCAATGGCAACCATGCAGTGCAAAGCGCCCCTGCCAATCAGCCCGCTACCGCCGCCGATCTGGTAGACCTCGGAGCAGGCCAACCCGATGGCTACACGGTCCCCACACGAAAGCCAACAGGGATTCGGACCATGCGCTGCCACTGCGCATCGACTACATGATGGCTAATAGCGCCGGGCGAAGCGTCCCACTTGGCGTCACCTCGTCACGAGGACACGAAGTCATGCCCCCGCCTCGACTGGTCGCGTACCCTTGCAGCCGGGATAACCGCTGCACCCCCAGAATGCTCCCCGGCTCGAGTTGCGCTTTTGCATTGGCTTGCCGCATTGCGGGCAGCTGGGGCTGTCGGGGGTGCTACGGGCCGCGGTGCGCGCCCCGTACATTTTCTCGCGGATACCGCCACCGGCAACGAAATCGCCTTCCAGCCTGGTGAGTTGTCGCCCGAGCAGTCCGGTCGCACGCTGGATCAGAATGATCAAGGCGTTGGCGGCGGTAATGTCGTCGCGGTCTTCCAGCCAAGGGTCGAATTTGCGCTTTTCTTTCAGGAGATAGGTCCAGTAGTCGTGCAGCAGGTCGTCGGTATATTCGAACGGATCCAGCATGATTGAAACCACCGCCTTGTGGTCGGGGTCGTGAATGCTCCAGGGAATGCTACCCTTCTGGACCAGATAGTCCTCCAGATCGCCTTGCAGTTCGGAAAGGCTGGCTTTGGCGACATCCGTGAGCTTGATCTCCGTCTCCGATGAGGTCTTGGCCCGTTCCGAGCCCTCGATGATGTTCTGCTTGCCCGAGCGCGAGGCCCCGATCATCTGCCCCAGCGTCTTGCCCAGCGGGTCTTCTTTCCACGGAATGTACCGCTTGCAGAAGCTGATGGTCCCGAGGTGGATGATCGTCGCAAAGTTGAAGGTGTGGAGCTTGCGGTAGCCCCCGCTGTTGTTGTAGATCCGGCTCATGGAGGGGCCTTTCGTTGGGGGTTTTTTGACTTCATGACAGGGTGACTTCATGACGCCGGGAGACTACCGCCTGCGGCGGGGTGGGTCAAGCCGTCATCGACGGCGGCATCCATTCGGCGTCACGAAGTCACCCAGTCATGAAGTCATTCCCCCTGGCAAAAAGGCGTGTACAGCGGCGGTTGCACGGGCTAGTATGCTCGGCATGGCCAAGCGTATTAAAAAGCCGATTGTTCCCCGGCGGCGACCGCGGGTGTTGCTGTCGGTAAAACATGATGCCGCGCTGGATGCCATTATCAAGCAAGCGCGTGCGTATGACTGGGATCTGCTCGATCTCGAGCTAACCGGCGGCGCCGTCCTTAAGGACATCCCGCCAAGTGGAGCCTTGGTCGGGAAGCTACCGACCGATCCGTTGGTCAAGTCGCTGCGTAAGCTTGGCATTCCCATTGTCCGAATTGGCCACTTGCCGCATCCGCAGGATCACCTGGTGCCGGCCGTCTTGCCGGATCAGGTGGTGGCGGGACGTCTGGCGGCCGATCATTTTGTCGCGCGGGGCTTTGAGCACCTGGCGCATGTGGGGCACATCCCCTGGTCGCTGGCCAAGCCCTTGCATGAGGGGTTTGTGGCGCGGATCCAGGAGTTGGGATTGCCACCGCCGGCGTTGTTTCGGGTGGCCCCGGGCGAGACAGCCAAAAGTGCTGCCGCTAAAGCGTTGCAATTCAAGCGCCGGACAGACGATGCCCTGGGCTGGTTGCAATCGCTACCCAAGCCGATAGGCATTCTCGTCTACAACGACTTTCGTGCGGCCTCCCTGAGTATCATGTGTCATGATGCCGGCATCCATGTGCCGGACGAGGTGGCCCTGTTGGGGTGTGGTAACTATGAACGCGTTTGCGAGGTGTCTCCGGTCACCCTCTCGTCGATTGATCGCGCCCCAGATGAAATCGGCCGGCAGGCGGCCTGCCTGCTGCAGGATCTGATGGAGGGCGCGCCGTTGCCGGACGCTCCGCTCCTGGTGCCGCCGCGCGGGATCGTTGCACGCCGCAGCACCGAGGTCCTGGCGGTGGGGGACCCGCTGGTGGCCCGTGCGATGCGCCTCATTTGGGATCATTACGAGCAGGACCTTTCCGTCAATGACATCGCCAGGCAGGTTGGCGTTCCCCGTTACCAGCTCGAACGTGCGTTCCGCAAGCATTGCGATTGCGGGATCAACGAGGCGCTGGTGCGCAAGCGCTTGGACGAATTCACACGGCGATTGCAAGAAACGGATGAACTGATCACCGATTTGTCCTTGCGCTGCGGCTTCCGCACCATGGCCAACCTGCACAAGGCTTTCAAGGCCAAATACGGGATACCGCCCCGCGACTACCGCACGCAACATCAGGCCACCGATTAGCCTGTAACTTCAACTTCGCATACCACATGTTGTGGTTTACCCACGACGATACCACAACGCAATCACAGGTGGAGCGTGACCTCCGGGCACGCTGTGGGCTTGAAGAGCGCATGCAAAGACCGCAGCGAGCCCTACGGACATTCCATGGACCACACATGCGCACTACACGGACATAACGCGCCCGGAGGTCGCGTTCCACCTCTCAAGTTTCAAAAGGCATTATCTCGACCGCCCGGGCAGATGGCTTGCAAAAATCTGGTGGATATGTAGAAAAGCATTGCATTTCTACGGTATTGATGTGGAAATGCAGTACAAACGGAATCGATGTTCTTCTGTTGAGACCTTTCTGCAGGAATTACACGCTGGTCAAGTCTTTTGACCCAAGTGCGGTCTACCGTCTCCCTGAATCTCATGGTGCCGGGCGGGTGAACAGTGGGGGCTGCGAGCGGATTACATGATTGATGATTTGTAATCATGCAAATAAGGACTTGCAATCCTTTATTGCATAACTCATGCTGCTTCCATGATTGCCCGATCGATAACTCACGAACTCGTCACGTTGACGGGCGAATATCCGGTGGTGACTATCCTTGGACCCCGGCAGGCGGGCAAGACCACATTGGCGCAGGCGGGCTTGCCGGATTATGCATACTCGAATCTGGAAGTTCCCGACATCAGGGAGTTGGCGGAAAACGATCCGCGCGCCTATCTGGCTCAATTTCCGGGCAAAGTGATTATTGACGAAATCCAGCGCGTCCCAACCCTGCTAAGCTACATACAAGCTATCGTCGACCGGGAACGGCAGAACGGGCGTTTTGTCCTGACCGGATCCCATCAGCTGGCCCTACGCGAAGCCATCACCCAATCCCTTGCCGGGCGTACCGCCCTCCTTTACCTGCTACCGCTATCGATATCGGAGCTAAACGCGGCTGGTATCCGGTTCGACTCCTTCGAGGATTATGCCTTCCATGGTTTTCTGCCCCGACTCCATGATCAGCACCTGCGACCCACAACCGCTTACGCCAATTACTACCAGACTTACGTCGAGCGGGATGTGCGGCAGCTTATTCACCTCAAGGATGCCACCTTGTTCGAGAAATTCATAAAGCTGCTAGCAGGGCGTGCCGGACAACTCGTTGATGCCAGCTCGCTCGCAAACGATGTGGGGGTGGATGCCAAGACCATCCGTAATTGGATATCAATCCTGGAGGCTTCCTTCCTGCTGTTTCGCCTGCCACCGTATTTCGAGAATTTTGGCAAGCGGTTGATCAAGTCGCCAAAGCTCTATTTCACGGATATCGGACTGCTCTGTTACTTGCTAGGCATCCGTCAGCCTGATCAAATCACACGGGATCCGCTTGTCGGCAACATCTTCGAGAACCTTGTGGTGCTGGAATGTCTCAAGGCGCGTTACCATGCCGGACGGACGGCGGACCTGTATTTCTTCCGCGACAGTAACGGCAACGAAGTCGACCTTGTCTGGCAGGACAATCGCATGCTTTCCGGTGCCGAGATCAAATCAGCGGCCACATTCAGCATGAAACACCTGGGCGGATTGCGCCGCTTCCGTGAGTTCGTTCCCCGCTTCTCGAGGGGGTTTCTGTTGTACAACGGGGCTGCGTGCGAACTCAGCGATGGAAGCAAGGCGCTGCACTTCACCCACGCCGCCAGGATCTTTGACGATGACCAGTGAGGTGGTATTCTGAAACTGGCAGGTAGCGACACATTATCGAATACGGGCAGGGTTACCATTGCAAGTGGCGCCAAACTGGAGCTGGCAGCAGGCGTGCGCGAACAGGTTGGTGAGCTGAAACTGGGAAGTGGTCCATGACAAATATGGTCACCTATGGATCCTCCTCCAGCAACGCCCAGCAGCAAAACGACACTTATTTTGCGGGAAGCGGCATTCTCTATGTCGGCATGGATCCACCACCAGTAGGTACGTTGCTTCTCGTCCGCTAAGCCAAATACACGGCTCCCTCCGGGGGGCGGCACATCGCACGGAAGCCGGCAACAGAGGTAGCTGTGCGTGATGTGCCTATCGGCGGCGAGTGATGTGCAGCCCCATCCATCTTCCCGGGAATGACTTCGTGACGGGGTAACTTCATGACGCCGGGAGACTACCGCCGACGGCAGTTAGGGGGGGAAGCCGTGATCCATTCGGCGTCACGAAGTCACCCAGTCATGAAGTCATTCCCCGAATCGGGACCGCCGAGCACGCGCTCTGTGCCGGATCTTTTTGAATCGCCCTCTGCTGCTATGTTCGATACGATTCCTCTCGTTTTGTTAACGCTTGAATAGAGGGGTGTGTCGACCATGCTTGTTGATCAGGTTCGTGAGGTGATTGCGGGATTCATGATTCCGGCTGATTTTGTGTTGGCGGTGCCGTATGGCAGCGGTCACATTAACGACACATTTGCGGTTACGATGTCACAAGGCGGAACGCCGGTTCGCTACATTGTGCAACGCATCAATGATCGGATATTCAAGCGGCCCGATTTGCTGATGGAAAACATTCTGCGGGTGACGGCGGCGGCGCGAACGCAGATGCAATCAGCAGCAGATGCGACACGGCAAACCCTAACGGTGATTCCTGCTGTTGATGGGGCTCCATATGTTCGGGATGCTGACGGTCACTATTGGCGTGCCTACGTATTTGTGGAAAATTCCTGTTCGGTTGATGAGGTGGAGACCCCAGAGCAGGCCTATCAGGCGGCATGTGCTTTTGGCCGATTCCAGGAGACTGTGGCTAACCTGGGTGGCGAACGGCTACACGAAACAATTCCCGATTTTCACAATACCCCCATGCGGATGGCCGCCTTGGCGCAGGCGATCAAGGACGATATTTGTGGCCGCGTTGCGGGTTGCAAGGCTGAGATCGACTTTGCGCTATCGCACAAGGATGAAGCCAGCACGCTGGTCAGTATGCACAAGGCGGGTGCGCTTCCGGAGCGGATTACGCACAATGATACCAAGATCAACAATGTACTGTTCGATGTCGGCAGTGGGGAGGGGATCTGTGTGATCGACCTCGATACCGTGATGCCGGGACTTGTTCACTACGATTTTGGCGATATGGTCCGAACCGCAACCAGCACTGCTGCCGAGGATGAAACGGATGTATCAAAGGTCGTTGTTCGTCTGGATTTATTTGAAGCCTTGTTGCGCGGCTATCTTGAGTCGGCCAGTGGTTTCTTGACACCGACGGAAAAGGAAATGCTGCCGTTCAGCGGTAAGTTGATCACGCTGGAGATCGGTGTACGGTTCCTGACGGATTTCCTTCAGGGTGACACTTACTTCAAGACAAAACACCCCCAGCACAATCTCGACCGCTGTCGGAACCAGTTCCAGCGCGTGCGCTCGATAGAAGCCCAATACGCTCAGATGCAGAAGCTTGTGGCCATGTGATGGGAGCAAGGACAAAACGGGTGAAGTTACAGGGCAGTGCCGCCGCCCACAACTAAAACTTCGCATTCTGATCTGATCGTATCCTTGTTCATTAGAAAAAAATGGCTCTTCCGCAGAATCTGTGGGTTCGTTTTAGTCATTTCGTGGCACATG
>CAZRCN010000096.1:0-9807 GCA_964598575.1 uncultured Victivallales bacterium
CCGCTTTGCGCAGCCACGTTTGCAATCCCGGGGGATCCGTACGGCATGCCACGCCGTAATAACATGAAGACGCGAGTGCGGCTACAGTCGCAGATAACGGTGAACAAGCTAGGGAAGCAACACCATCACGCTGTGATCTTGTCTGTCATCGTGCAGTTGAATACTGACACCAGCCATGCGTTGCCCGTCGATCACGACACAGATCGACGTGTTGTGTGGCTCCTCGTTTCGTGCGACCTGGATATGATAACTCGTTTCGCGATAGCGATAGTGCAAGGTAAAGCCGGGCCAGTCGGCAGGCAGTAGCGGCGAAAAGGTCAGCTTGTCGACCTCGAGATGAACACCAAGTAGCTCTTCTACCAGCAAGCGATACATCCATGCGGCAGACCCAGTGTACCAGGTCCAGCCACCGCGACCTGTATGGCCGTCGGCTGCATATACATCGGCCGCCACCACATAAGGCTCTACCTTGTAGCAGACCATCTTCTCTGGGGAGTCTGCGTGCCGAACGGGATTCAGCAGGCCAAATAAGCGCCACGCTTCCTCGGTACGTCCCTGCCGAGCAACTGCCATAACGGCCCAGAGTGCGGCATGCGTATACTGACCGCCGTTTTCCCGTACGCCGGGAATATAGCCGCGAATATAGCCGGGATCCATCACTTCACCATCGAATGGCGGATCAAAAAGACGGATAATCGCAGCATCCGGATCAACCAACCGCTGCAACGCAGCATCAAGGGCTTGATCAGCACGCTTGGGATCTGCTGCGCCACTCAGCACCGCCCAGGATTGTGGTAGCAAATCAATCTGGCATTGAGGATTTTGTGATGCACCCAGCGGTGACCCATCATCAAAGAATGCACGTTTATACCAATCACCGTCCCAGGCATGTGCATCAAGACACTCGCTCAGCCGCTGAGCTTCTTTATGGCATATATCGGCATAGTCTTCTTCGTCACGTCGCCTTGCAAGATCGGCAAAAGATTTGAGGATATCGCACAAGAAGAAAGCCAGCCAGGTACTTTCTCCTTTACCCGCCTGTCCCACGCGATTCATGCCGTCATTCCAATCGCCACCTTCCATTAGCGGCAGACCATGCACACCATGATTGCGCATACCGCGATCAAGCGCACAAACGCAATGTTGCCAAAGCGTAGCATGCTGATCTGTAACGCGTGGCAATCCGTAGTGGTCTGCCTGACCAGCAGTCAGTGATGGCGCATCAAGAAACGGGGCCGCTTCTTCCAGTATACCGGCATCCCCTGTTACATTGACGTAGCGGCAGACGGCATAAGGCAACCAAAGATAGTCGTCTGCAATACGCGTGCGTACACCACGACCGGATGGAGGGTGCCACCAATGCTGCACATCGCCCTCCGGAAACTGGCGGCCAGCACATTGCAGCAGGTGCGCACGTGTAATGTCAGGGTGCGTATAGAGTAGTGCCAGCGAATCCTGCAACTGGTCGCGAAAACCAAATGCACCACCCGATTGATAAAATCCTGTTCGTCCCCAGAGACGACTTGCAAGAATTTGATACGGGAGCCAATCGTTGACAAGCAGATCGACCGAAGAGTCGGGGGTTTCAACACAAAGTGACCCCAACAGGCACCTCCAGTGCTCCCAGACGCCTTCCAGCATGCGTCGGGCGGCACCCGCATCCGCATGTTGCGCCAGCATACTGCGGGCGTGCCGCTCATCGTCTGCTGCACCAAGAATAAATACAATTTGCGTCCGCTCATCGGGCGCAATTTCAACGCTGGCTTGAATGGCAGCACAAGGATCCCCGCCACTGCTTACCTTGTTCGAAAGTGCTTTATGATACATGGCAGCAGGATCGGAAAGCGAACCATTACGCCCCAGAAACTCGGTACGTCGGCATGTTAATGTGCGGACCGGATGACTACATTGGAAAAATGCTACAGTGCCTGCCATATCCTGCCCAAACGAATTCGTAGCGAACAGCGCACCAGTCCCAGGATCAAGGCGCGTCGTGATGTGCATGCCATTACGCGAACGACTTTCCCCCAGTACCCATTCCACATACCCAGTAAGACTCATCCGTCGCGCTCGATTGCCAACATTGTGCAACGTCACGGCCATGAACTTCAGTGCAGATTCTGGATCCACGTATACATAGCTTTCGGTTGCAATACTGGATTCTTCATGTTCAAAGGCAGTATACCCAAGACCATGTCGTATGGTGTACGCGGCGCTACCGCGAGCAGGCCCTGCACTCGGAGACCAGAATTGTCCCGTCTCTTCGTCTCGCAGATAATAACATTCACCGCTCACATCACTGATTGCATCATTATACCAGGGCGTCAGCCGGAACTCGTGTGCATTACCATACCACGTGTAAGCACTACCAAGCTCACTGACAACCGTCCCGAATGTAGGATTTGCCATCACATTGACCCACGGGGCCGGCGTCACCTGTCCGGGCGCAAGCGTTATGATATACTCACGGCCATCCGGCGTGAAACCACCAAGACCATTTTCATGTTTCAATGTACGCCGTGGACGATGGTGGGCATCTGGAACAATTTGTGGTTCTATTTTGTGTGTCGGTTTAAAAGGAGCCAGCACGGCCTCTGGTGCACGTGCACGATGCAACTGTTCGGCCAAAGTCCCGGCTCGGTCACTCAAGATAATACGACTGACAGCCTGCAGTAGTAGTGCATCCTCGTCGGGAACTTGTGAGACATTGCGGACAAAGATCCCGGCAGGTTGATCCAGTGTCTTTGCGGCTGTACCTACATTTATTAATCCGATCACTGCATCCATCGGGCTATGCCGATACCCATCAAATGCATCAGACAATATCACAAGATCCACCAATAGTCCCTTGTGGCGCCAGTAGGCATGTGCCTGAATCAGTTGGCGCACCAGATCCATGGAGCCCGCATCTGATATCCGTAACAGCACAATCGGAAGATCCCCCGAAATGCCATACGCCCATAGCGCAGCTTGCCCCTTGCGGTTTCCTCCGATCAGATCGGAACGCGCTCGAAGGCGTGGATTCAGATACAACAAAGAACAAGCCATACGACCAAACAATTGGGCATTTCCTTCCGTGGCCTGTAACTCGTGAAGCAAAATCTGACTGTGCATTCGTGCCAACTCGAAAATGCGCGTGGCCAGATGCGGATCGTCGTAGCGATCTAACAATGCAAGGCCTGCGGCTCGGTTAGACGCCACGCCCCATACCGCATCGAGCGTAACAGACGCCCCCGGCTCCATTCGAAAGGTTTGTCGTACACTCATCACCGGATCAAGTGTACGCGATCCGGGCACACCAGCCGGAGCTTGATCCAACCCAGCAGGACTGGCGGCCGTTCTTCCACGGCCCAGAAAACGGGCGCGATCCGTTTCACAAGTCACTTCTTGATCAGGGGCATCACCATGTACCATGACCCCGTGAAAGAAAACCGGCCAGTGTTCTTCTGGAGAACGAGTCCGACGCGTGCAGAGTATAGCGCCTCGTTCCGGTAGCCCTTCCGGCTCGATAAACAACCCGTTGAAGGCAGGTTGTTCGGCAGCCCCCGGACCAGCAAGAAGGGATACTTCGGAATAGGTGACAACTTCAATCTCCCGTGGGCGGCTGGAACGATTGGTAATAACCAGACGCCGCAATTCCACATCCTCTTCCGGAGAAACCGCTACACGTAGATACGACTGGATTCCATTCTGCCTGGCCCGGAACTCGGCAACACCTTGAGAGAACTGGGCCTCAAATCGCTCTACTGTGCCACCAATCGGCTGAGGCGTAGCCGACCAGACAACCCCGCTCTCAAAGTCGCGCAGATACAGGAAAGATCCCCAATGGTCTCTTGTAGCATCCTCCTGCCAGCGAGTCAAAGCTACGTCCTGCCAGCGACTATAGCCACTTCCAGCGGCGGTGATCATTACATGGTAGCGCCCATTGGAAAGCAAATGCACCGCAGGAATGGCCGTGTCAGGCGAAGTAAAGACACGTGTGGTCGGATCTACGGATTCGCCGTCGCGCTGTGGATGCAAGGAAGGCCGGGTCGGGTCAGGCCGGGTGCGCATCACCGCAAACGGTATTCGCTCATGCAAAAGCAGGAGCGATGCTTGCATATGGGCATCTCCCAGAAACCGCCGATGCATCGGCTGCTCTAGTAGAACTTGATTGAGTGCCAGCATACTCATGCCACTATGATGCGCCATATGACTCGAAACCAGTGAATATTTTTCGGTCGGTGCAACGCGCGATTTCGTGTAGTCAATTGCTTCAAAATAACCGTAGCGCCCCATGAATCCTAGTGATGCCATAGCCTCAAGGTTCATGCATGCAGATTTGGGATCGACCATCAAGGCAAGTGCCGTTGCATAGGGTGCAATGACAAGATCCTCTTGCAGTCCCTGCTTGAGCCCCAGTCCCGGAACGCCAAAAGCCCGGTATTGATACGTTTTCTGTGCGTCCAATTGGTAGTAACCACTCTCGGATACCCCCCAGGGAATTCCCTGTCGCTGCCCATGACGAATTTGACGGCGAACCGCCTCACGACAGGACTGATCAAGCAGGGTCGAATCAAAGTGAGGCATATATAACAATGGCATCAGATATTCAAACATGGAGCCGCTCCAGGAAATCAAGGCCGCAGCACGACCACCGGGAGCCAGCTTGCGCCCCAAGTGAAACCAGTGCTCGGTCGGCAATTGGCCGCGCGCAATACCGATAAAGCTACAAAGCCGGGACTCCGATGCCAATAGATCGTATACCCCCGGGTCGCGTTGTTCTTCCTCAAGATTGTACCCTATGGAAAGAAGCTTGTGATCCGGATCATAAAGAAATGCCATATCCATATCGGAGTAAGCTTCGCATTGCTGCGCAAGTTGCGCAATAAGGGCAAGTCGTTTCTTTGCTTGCTCACAGACAATCACGGGGACGGTCAGCCCGGCATCCGCTTCTGGTACAACAAGATCTTGCAGTCGTGGCATCGTTTCGTAGTCAACAGATGAACCGGTCGTTACACCCGGCTGATTTTCTGATAACGAAAATCGACGCTGATCGGCCAGAAGACCATTACATTGCCTTGTGAGCGCACCCAGCCAATACGATACTTCGCTTTCCGGTTGCGCGATCAGCTCCATTTGTTTGGCATCGGTGGCAACTTCGCGTAACACCCGCCCGACGCCATTCAACGTGTTGCTGCAACCATGTACGCTATGCATGCATGCAACCATCGTCTTCCGGATGCGACCAGAGGCAAAATCAAATTGGGCCTTTCGTTCCAATTGTGCTAATTCTTCCAGAAGGATTCCAATCGTATCCAACAGCCCATTTCGCCATTCTTTCGGCAGAACCAGTTGCTCCGCTAATTCGCGAAGGCCAGACTTAAGCACAATCAATGCGCCAGCCAAATTGCCGCTATCGGCCGATGACACATAGCGCGGCTCGGAAGCTGCAAGGGTATTCGTATCGTACCAATTAAGAAAATGGCCACGATACCGTGGCAACTTGTCCATCGTCTCAAAGGCTTGCTGCGTGCGCATAAGAAGCCCATCCGCTGAAAGATAGCCAAAATCCCAAGCCGCAAGATTACTGAGCAAGGACATCCCGATATTGGTTGGCGATGTGCGAGCCGCCGACCCAATGGGCGGATCGTGCTGGACATTGTCGGGCGGCAGCCAATGGTTTTCAGGCCCCGCAAAACAATCAAAATATTCCCATGTCCTCCGTGCAATCCCGCGCAAAAAACGCTCTTTTGCAGGATCCAGCCGATGTCCTCGTCTATATGTTGGACGTCCGAGCCACCACAACAAAACAGGAGAAAAGAACCAAACCGACAATGTCGCACCTATGGCCAATGTACCCAAGGGAGTGTAAACAGCATTACCGCCAAACCGTAGCAGCAACCAACAACAAACGATTCCAAGCGCCAGGAGCGACGAAGGCCACATCGTCAGAAATGTGCCAAGGAGGGTACTCCTGGCTTGCCCGCCCGCATCGGATGCCGTTTGCCATTCCAGCAACCGTACACCGCGAAATAAACGCCATTGTGTGCGGATCATATCACTAGCATGAAGATAAGCATGAAAAGGCAGTGTTGCCCATTCCAGCAAATGAATCGCGCAGGCACGAGATTCCCTGCTAACAATATGACGAAGATAGAGTGTAAAACAGACATGCCTGGGTTTGGTCAACAGTGCTTGCCCCGAGCGTAAGATATCCGGCAAAAGAAAGATGCCGGCAAGCATGACTGTCCACGGGAGTGCTACCGCCGTAGCACCGAACCAACCCAGCACCAATGCAACCAGTAATGCACCCGGAACAAGTGTTCGCCGAAGATTATCGAAAATCATCCAGCGCGCTAACAGATCCAGCGGATTCGATTGCATGCCGTTGTTGGAACCCGGAACGCGCGAAAACAGCCAGCGCGCAATCTGCCAATCCCCCCTCGCCCACCGGCGACGACGGGCAACATCGGCCAGATAACGCGTCGGATGGTCTTCCAGCAATTCAACATCGCCAAGAAATCCACAGCGGGCATGACACCCCTCGATCAAATCATGACTCAAGATTCGGTTATCGGGAAAACGGTCACTGACAGTAGCATCGAAAGCGCGAATATCATAGATTGCCTTCCCGATAAACTGACCCTCTCCAAATAAATCCTGATACACATTGGAAACCTCCCGGGAATAAGGATCCAACCCCACATCACCAGAAAATAAGCTGGCATATCGGGAGTGCTGCGACTGCGGTAGTGCAATGGCCAGACGCGGCTGGATGATGCCATAGCCACTTGTCACGCAACGCCGCACCGGGTCGATATGCGGGCGATTCAAAGGATGCGCCATTGTTGCAATCATTTTGCCGGCAGCCTGTGGCGGCAACTGCGTATCCGCATCCAGCACAATGGCATAAACAACCGTGCGCAATGTTTGTGAATCACCTTCGATACAACAAAATGGTTCGGTAGCACCCGTCAAAACGAGCCGGTTGAAATCCTCGATCTTACCTCGTTTCCGTTCACGCCCCATCCAACAATGTTGTTGCGGGTTCCAGACACGGGGACGGTGCAGAAGATAGAATGCCGTCTGACCCACAGGGGCATATTTTGCATTGAGCGCACGAATTCCCAAAGTTGCTTGCTCACACAGAGCGGCATCTGTCGGCAAGGATGCATCTTCTGCATCCGGAAAGTCTGTTAGCAAGACCATCGGCAAATTCGGGTCATGGTTACCAAGATACCGTAACGCAAGATTTTCCAACAACCTGTCTAATGCCTTCCCTGTGGTTAACATTGCCGGAACCACGACCGCTGTCCGATGTGCTACGGGAATCCCTTTTGTAAAATCCAAACGTGGCAAGACGCGCGGAGGCAGCCCCCGGGTAATCCATGTGTTGAGTAAGGATACCGCTGTCCGTGAAGCCACCACTGCGCCAGCCACACCCGCAGCAATGAGCCACCACAATGGTTGCGAAATGCCGACAATCGCGAGCAACGCCAACGTCAACCCAACGGTCACCAAACCGACCCCTACCAAATACAGGGGCAAAGCCTGACGCAGAACCCCGCGCGTAATCCTGCACCGTAACGTTGGCCGGTATGCAAGCAATGCCTCGAGTTGTGACCGCCCCTCGCCCACCAAATAGTAGCCAACCGTTCCCAATCGTGCATCTTTTGCATGATTCCGGAACGATTCCTCTGCCAAATGCAACGCTGCAGTGGCAACATCCCACTCATTTTTACGACTGCGACGGGCCAGATCCTCTATCACATGTCGGCAAAGGTCGCGCGAATTGAAATCGGCGTACCGATGTGTTTGCGTGGGATCGCAAAGCAGAATCGCCTCTACGGCACTGAGTGACTCAACCGTTTCATGCCAGTCAATTTTTCCCATATGCCGTAAACTGGCAATGCTATGACTGATCGAGGCATGATCCGCCGCCTGATCCTGGCTTTCCGCTTGCTGAAGCATCTCGAGCGTCTGACCTCGCTCAGATAATTCCTGCTCAACCCAATTGATGACCAATTCCATCGCAGGATGCGTCCCCTGCAGGGCCGCCGTCAACTCTGCCAGAAACGATGCCGATTTTACCGCATCACTCCGCACAAAATCTGCCAATATCGTGATAAGCGATTTCGGGTCTGTCTGCACGGCTTCAATAAAACGTTTTGACCATCCAACAGCAGATTCATACTGGCACCGCCGCCAGGCAATCCGACGCGAGACGCGCCGTAGATTTTCCAGTAGCGCCAGACTTGCCATAATCGGGATAGCCCAAAGCTCACCGAGCTTTAGCGGACGCACGGTCTGATAGGCTCGTATAAATTGGCTGATATTCTCTGCATCGATACGCCCATCTGTGTGCGCAACCAATTCGATCAAAAGATCATACACGCGCGGATAATGCTTCAACGGGCCGGAAGAAAGGGCAGGTAACTGCCGACTGTAACCCGGCGGAAACAATAATCGCACCTGATCGATCTGCTCCGTAATAAAAAAGTGATTCTCCACCAACCATTTTGCGGCTGGTGTCTGCGGATGACCCTGTTGAATCGATTTTGCAACATCATCATGCGCACGATGGATAATGGCTTCATTTTCGGCAAGACGGCGCAGAAGCACCTCTCTATGAGACGGGCCTGCAGGCGGACGCTCAACGGCAAGCGAACGCGCATGTCCCTCAAGCTGCACACCGCTGAACAATGCCGCCCGCAATGGTGGCTCAACACCAGACTGATCCACAACCCGCCTGGAACCGACAAAGGGCAAATTCTTCCAACGCCAGTGAAAGCGCATAGCCATAATCCATCTCCAATGGCTACAGGCTTCGTTTGCCAATTTTCAATGCGGTCAATACGCCGCAGGCAAAACCAGCCAACAGGACCAACACCAGCAAGACAGCCATCGGCATAGACGCCGTTATGAAAAGTAAATGCGTCGTCACCATCTGCGTATTTTGCAATACAAGAACAACAACCAACACGGCCAATATCAACAACCCTATCAACTTCAATCTCGGCATCATTGCATCCAATTTCATACATCCACTCCTTATGCTAGCATTTTACCTTCGTCTCACATCAGCAACAGGCTGACGCTGACTCTCTGCACCCGTTTACAGCATGCAACATAAGGAAGTGTCCCTCTATAGGGTGTAACCCTACTGCCATCAAGATCTACAATGTAGCGCCAGCCCCGAGCGCGCTCGGGTAATGCAATGGAGGAACTTGAGAGGTGGAACGCGACCTCCGGGCGCGTTATGTCCGTGGGGTGCGCATGTGTTATCCATGGAATGTCCGTAGGGCTCGCCATGGTCTTTGCATGCGCTCTTCACGGCCCACAGCGTGCCCGGAGGTCACGCTCCACCTGTGTTTGCGTTGTGGTATTGTCGTGGCGAAACCACAACATATTGTGTGTTTGTTTGAAGTTACAACCTAGCCCCGGCCCCGGGCGCTGCTCGGGTAATACGGGGTTGAAACTTGGGGATAAAAACACATCGCACTCTTCATCGCGCACTTAAACCCACACTTCGGCGGTTACGCTTAAACCACTCGCTTGAGCGATGGGAGAACGATGAAGCGGGCTTGCCCTGCGAAGCCTTTGGCGAAGTGGGGTGGAGTAAGCGTAAAGGTCTAGGTGTGAGTTTACGTGTGGGCTCAAGTGTAGGTTTAAGTGTAATTGGAAAACAATGAGGGGCGAAAAGGGACACACAATCTGAGAATATGATGGCCGGTCTGCTGGGGGCCGCTATGTGCAAATCTTTATTTTCCTGGGTCTTCCGCAGAATCTGTGGGTAAGTCAAGGGCGTAGGCTGCGTAAAACGTT
>CAZRCN010000097.1:0-9805 GCA_964598575.1 uncultured Victivallales bacterium
AGTGAAATTTCTTGTGCTGTAGAAATGCACCCACGGTCCGGTTTCGGGTTTGCTGAAAAGGAAGGGGGCGTATGTTTCGGAAGATTCTCGTGGCGAATCGGGGTGAAATTGCGGTTCGGGTCCTGCGTGCGTGTAGGGAGATGGGTATTCGGACCGTAGCGGTATATTCCGAGGCCGATGCGGACAGTTTACACGTCCGGCTGGCGGATGAGGCGGTTTGCATCGGTCCGCCAGCATCTACGCAATCCTACTTGCGAATGGAGGCGGTGTTGGAGGCGGCGCGCAAAACCGGCGCGCAAGCGATCCATCCCGGATATGGGTTTTTGTCGGAGAACGCTGATTTTGCCGATGCCTGTGCCAAGGCCAAAAAGGTATTTATTGGTCCATCCGCTCGTGCGATCCGGAAGCTGGGGGACAAGGTGTCGGCGCGCGCCACCATGTACAAGGCCAAGGTGCCGATACCGCCGGGGACCCGGCGACCGATCCGCTCGCAGAAGCATGCGGTCCGCATTGCACGGGAGATAGGATTTCCGCTTCTGATCAAGCCATCCGCAGGTGGTGGCGGCAAGGGCATGCAGGTGGTGCGATCGCGGCATGAGCTGCCCGAGGCACTGGCATTGGCCCGCAGTGAATCCCAGGCTGTATTTGGTTCGGGGGATGTGTATCTGGAAAAGGTGATAGAGGATGCGCGGCATGTTGAACTGCAAATTATGGCAGACCAGCATGGCAACGTGATTCATCTCGGGGAACGGGAATGTTCGGTGCAGCGTCGACACCAGAAGTTGCTGGAGGAGGCGCCTTCGCCCGCCTTGGATGCCGATCTGCGCCAGCGCATGGGGGCTGCGGCTGTTGCGGCGGCAGAGGCGGTTAATTATGCCGGTGCAGGTACGGTCGAGTTCCTGTTGGATCGCGATGGTGCCTTCTACTTCATTGAGATGAATACCCGCATCCAGGTGGAGCACCCGGTTACCGAATGGATTACGGGGATGGATCTGATCAAACTACAGATTCGCGTGGCGCAGGGCGAAGTACTGCCTTTGCGGCAGGAAGATGTTGTGTTTCGAGGGCATGCGATAGAGTGCCGGATCAATGCGGAAGATCCCGATGATGAATTTTCCCCCTGTCCCGGTACTGTGGATGGGCTGGTGTTGCCAGGCGGGCCGGGCGTACGAGTGGATACACATCTGTACAATGGGTACGAAGTGCCATACTTTTATGACTCGTTACTGGCAAAATTGATTGTGCATGCGGACACACGTGAAGAGGCCCTGGCCCGGATGAAGTGTGCCTTGGATGAGTTTCGTGTGGGTTCACTCCGGACCACCATTCCGTTCCTGCAGCGAATACTTGACGAAAAGAAATTTCGGCAAGGGCAGTATTCAACGGGATTGGTGGAGGATATGCGCAAGGCAGACCATCGCCGGAAATTGCACACATTCATGCATTCGCTGACCGACTCCTTCCGCCGCTTGACCAGTGGTGCCCAGCAGACGGAGTTGTGAGTGCTACTGCCTGGACATCGGTAACGGCTCGTATGGTGGTGCTGGGCCTACACGTTTTGGTAGAGGTGTGACTGCAGGGTCGCAATTTTGCGGACATGTTCTTCTTCTGCCTGCGCGAGAAACGCAAAGGTCCGCTGCAGGGCCGGGATCGGGGTTCTTTCGGCGAGTTCCCGGTAGAAAGCAGCGGTGGCCTGTTCGTGTTTCATGGCATGGGCTAGAATGGGTTGGTCGCTTTGGGCGACATCGTGCTGGAGGGCATCCCCGGGAGGCAGGATGTCGGGCACGACGTCAGCCAGCCGTTCCGTGGCATGCTCCGTATCGGTACGCATGAGTGCTAGATGTTGCTTCTCTTCGGCCTCGAGTTCGAGCAACAGAGTGCGAATGCGGGGGTCCTGTGTTTCGGCAGCAAGGGACGCATAGTCGGCTGCGGCGGCTTCCTCGAAATCAGCCGCAATGTGCAGAATGGCACGTACCATCATGCCGGCGCCCGGCGCTTCAGCGGTTCCTGCTGGTTGCATGGCGGGCTTGGTGGTGCTGCGTATGGCATTTATGAGTAATAATGCGCCGAATAGGAGAAATAAGGATCCTGCCAGGATTTTGATGACATGCTCGGGGACTACGCGTGAGAGGAGATGCCCGAAGAGGACGGCCAGGAGGGTGGAAAAGACCAAGGCGGCCCCGGCAGCAACAAAGACGGTCCACTTTCCACCGTCCGACCCGGCTGCCCGGGCCATAGCTGTGAGTTGTGTCTTGTCACCTAGCTCTGCTAGAAAAATCAACAGGAAGGTACTGAGAAAGAGTTTGATATCCATAGCGTGTGGGATATTGACGAATGACGGCAGGCCGTGCAAGATTAAAGTTGGTTGCAAGAGAGTTGAATCTTGTTGCGTGTAAAAAAAGAGCAAAAACAGGGATATGGATGCAGAAAGAGCGGCTAGATGTGCTGCTGGTCGAGCGGGGGCTGGTCGAGAGCCGGGAGCAGGCGAAACGGCTCGTGCTGGCGGGGGCGGTGCGGGTAGGGGGGCATCCGCACTATAAAGCGGGTATGCGGGTTCCGGTAGATGCTGATCTTACGTTGCAGTCAGGGCCGCGTTTTGTCAGCCGTGGCGGGGAAAAGCTGTTAAAGGCCTTCACGGCATTTGGTTTCGGGGTCAGGGGCATGCGTGGACTTGATGTGGGGGCCTCGACGGGTGGATTTACGGATTGCCTGCTGCAGCATGGAGCGGAGCATGTGGTTGCGGCAGATGTGGGTCGCGGGCAGTTGCATATGCGGTTGCGCAACGATCCGCGCGTTACCGTGCTGGAGCGCTGTAATATCCGCTACCTCCAGGCTGCCGATTTGCCATATGTTCCTGCCTTTGCGGTTTTCGATGTATCGTTTATCTCCCTGGAATTGGTTTTGCCGCCGGTTGTGGCGTTGCTGATGGGGGGTGGGGAACTGGTGACATTAATCAAGCCACAATTTGAAGCGGGTCGGGATCAGGTCGGGCGTGGTGGGGTTGTTCGGTCGGATGCGGTCCGACAGGCCGTTTTGGACCGCATTCGAGTCTTTGGGGAAAACAAACTCTCGCTTCAATGGCTGGGGTGTGTAGAATCGCCCTTGCGTGGACCGGCAGGGAATGTGGAGTATCTGGTTTGGTGGCGCAAACCCACCGCCCCCACAACGTAAAGTAGTTTGCATTGAAGGTACAGGTCAGACAGATGAAAAAGATCGGGGTAATCGTAAATACGGAGAAGCCGCGTGCGGCATCGGTATTGCGTACGGTATGGGAATGCGCGTGCGACATTGGTCTGAACGTGGTTGTGGAGCCTGAGGGGGCGGCTTTGGTGCCCGAGGCGGTTTGTATCCGGGATGACCGCGAGCTGGCAGAGGTAGATGCGGTACTGGCGCTGGGTGGCGATGGGACCATGCTGGCTGCCGTGCGCCGCCTGGATGGGTTGGATAAACCGTTGATCGGGGTTAATATCGGATCCCTGGGGTTTATGACAAGTGTGGCGGAACAGGATATTGCCGCGGCCCTGAAGAGTCTGAAACAGGATGAGTGCACGGTATCGGAGCGGACCTTGCTGCGCTGTGAGGTCTGGCGGCAAGGCAAGCCACTATACAGCACCCATACGGGCTTGAATGATGTGGTGGTACGAAATGTTGCCACTTCGCGCGTTGTCAGGCTGGAAGTTTCGATCGACGGCAACCTGGTCACAACGTATGTGTGTGATGGTATTATCGTTTCGACGCCAACCGGGAGCACAGGCTATTCCCTGTCTGCTGGCGGGCCGATTGTGCTGCCTTCCTCCTGTTCGTTTGTGCTTTCCGTGATTTGTCCGCATACGTTAAGTTCGCGCCCCTTGGTGGTGCCGGATCAGTGCGAGATGGATGTCACGGTCAGCGAACAAGCCAGCGATCTGCTGCTGACGATAGACGGACAGGATGCACATACCTTGCATGGGGGGGACCGGATTCGATTGTGCAAGGCTGATCGTGTGGTGCGGTTTCTGCATCTTCCTTCCCATAACTATTTTTCCGTATTACGTCAGAAACTGAATTGGAGCGGATCGGCTGTGACGCGCGGGCATCATACGGAGTTGCCGTAAAGCCTACGGTTCCGCGGGGGGGGCGACGGATGGCACCGCGGATCCATGCGTTATTGCTGCAAGGAGTCAGAGGGTCGGTATGCGAATGATTCGTAGGTTGGGGCGTCGAAAGGTTGTGCTGCTGGCAGTGGGGGGCCTCGTGATGGCAACCGGCCTCTATCATGGCATGAAACCGATTCCGGCCGGTCTGGACTATGCGGGCCCGTTCAGGGCTGCTTCGGATGTGCAATTCCTGCGGGATGTTACCTGGTATGGCCCTGATGGAGCCCGTGAACTTGATCAGGAAATCTTTCCGAATATGCTCGCGATCATCGGCCAGGCGGAGCAATTGATTGTCCTGGATCAATTTCTGTTCAATGCCTATGCGGGCAAGGTGGATCAAGTGCCACAAAGGCTGTCGCATATGTTGACCGAGGCATTGGTGACACGTATGCAGGAAGAGCCGGGTTTACAGGTCTGGTTTATTACCGATCCGATCAATACGCTGTACGGGGATGAGGTCTCGCCGTTTTTACAGCGGCTGGAAGAGGCTGGTGCAACAATCGTCATGACGCACTTGCCAGCCTTGCGTGATAGCAATCCGGTCTATTCGGTTTGGTGGCGTCTGCTGTTGCGGTACTGGCCGCGCAGTTGGCCGCCACGCCTGGCGAACCCGTTGGGCGAGGGCACGGTTGCGTTGCGATCCTGGCTGGATTTGTTGAATTTCAAGGCAAATCACAGGAAGACGCTGGTGGCGGATGATGGCGATGGTGGGCTGGTGGGGTTGGTTTCGTCGGCCAATCCGCATGATGCCAGTAGCGCGCATCATAATGTTGCGGTGCGGTTCCGAGGCCAGGCCGCCTGGGATCTGCTGCAGACCGAACGGGCGGTCTGCCGGTTTTCGGGTGCGGCGGAACCGGTTTGGGGGTTGCCGCAAGCAGATCCGGACCTTGCTCCGGACAACGGTTCCCTTGCTGTACGGATATTGACGGAGCGCGCGGTTGCGCGGTACCTGCTGGCTCGGCTCGGCTCGCTATCTGACGGTGATGCGGTGCAGGTAGCCATGTTTTATCTGTCGGACCGAGCGGTGGTACGCGCCTTGCTGGCAGCGCATCAGCGCGGGGTGCGCGTGCAGGTTTTACTGGACCCCAACAAGGATGCGTTTGGACGCAAGAAAAATGGGATACCGAATCGGCAGGTGGCGCATGCATTGGATCGGGCGGGCATTGCCGTACGCTGGGTCTTGACGCGCGGTGAGCAGTTCCATACGAAGATGACGCTGGTGTCGCAGACGGATGGCAGGCACGAGCTATTGGTGGGGTCGAGTAACTACACCCGGCGGAATTTGCGCAACCTCAACCTGGAGACGTGTGCGGTGATTCGCGGGGCGGCAGCGGATGCTGTTTTCGAGCGAGTTTCGCACTATTGGGCCGTATTGTGGGATGGGTCCGATGGCAGGAGTATTTCGGGTGGGTATGCGCGGTACGCAGACGGTGCCCTGCATCGGCGCTTGCTCTACCGCATCATGGAAGCAACCGGTATGAGCACGTTCTGATTCCTTTTCCTACGCTTTCGTTCTTGCAATTCGGCTACCCTGCTATACATTTCGCGTTGCATGTCAGCACAGGGTCTGACCGGACTCATACAACGTATCGATACGTTTTTGGAAAGGGACATCATGAAGGGAATTATTCTGGCAGGCGGGGCCGGGACGCGTCTGTTTCCCGCGACATTACCGGTATGCAAGCAGTTGTTGCCGATATATGATAAGCCGTTAATCTATTATCCGCTTTCAACGTTGATGCTGGCGGGGATTCGCGAGGTGCTGATTATATCCACGCCGGCTGATATTCCCCGCTTTGAGCAGCTGCTTGGAGACGGCGCGGATCTTGGGATGCGGTTTGAGTATGCCGTCCAGCATGAACCGCGAGGGTTAGCGGACGCATTCGTTGTGGGGCGTGCATTTGTGGGGCAGGATTCTGTTTGCTTGGTGCTCGGGGATAACATCTTTTACGGTCATGGATTTGCCCAGCTACTGGAGCAGGCGGTAGCAGAACCATCAGGTGCCACGGTTTTCGGTTATCACGTGCACGACCCCGAGCGTTATGGCGTCGTTGATTTTGATGCGCAAGGACGGGTGCTGTCGATCGAGGAGAAACCCATATCTCCCAAAAGCCATTACGCGGTAGTTGGCTTGTATTTTTATGATAATGCGGTCTTGGATATTGCCGCCAACATCCCACCGAGCGATCGGGGTGAAATTGAAATCACGGATGTGAATCTCGAGTATTTGCGTCGGGGAAAGCTATCGGTGAAAGTGATGAGTCGCGGGTATGCCTGGCTGGATACGGGGACGCATGAGTCGATGGTGGATGCCACCAATTTTGTAAAGGCGATCGAAGACCGGCAGGGTTTGAAGATCGGGTGTATCGAGGAAGTCGCTTTTCGCAAAGGGTATATTGATCGGGCGATGTTACATGCGCTGGCGGAGCGGTATGCCAAGGGTGGATACGGTGCCTATCTGCGACGAGCGGCCGAAGTGGAGTGTTTCAATGATGCAGGAGTGTGATTGTGCCATTTACCTTTGCTGCAACGGGCATTAAGGGGGTTGTGACCATCAGGCCGCGCCGGTTTGAGGATGACCGCGGCTGGTTCGCTGAAAGCTATCGGCAAAGCGAGTTTGCGGCGGCGGGCATAGATGCCGGGTTCGTCCAGGATAATCACTCGTGCTCGCGGGGGGGGACGTTGCGCGGGTTGCATTACCAGTTGCCGCCGCACGCACAGGGGAAACTGGTGCGGGTGGTCGCCGGAAGCGTTTTTGATGTTGCGGTGGATATTCGTGCAAATTCGGATACATTTGGGCAATGGTTCGGGATGTACATTACGGCTGAAGGTGGTGAGATGCTGTGGATGGAGGCCGGTTTTGCCCATGGATTCCTGGCGCTGGAAGATAACACGCAGTTAGTGTATAAATGTACTGCGGAGTATCATCAGGCCAGTGAACGTTCGATCAAATGGGATGATCCGGCCATTGGTATCCAGTGGCCGGTAGCCAAGGTTCGGGATCTGGTGCTGAGTGCAAAGGATGCATCATCACCCTATTTGGACGATGCGGAGGTGTTTGCATGAACGTCTGGGTTGCCGGTGCTGCGGGGATGCTGGGGTCGGAGGTGGTGATAGCGCTCCGTGCCGATCGTAATACGGTTGTTACCGCAACGGATCGGGAGGTGGATCTTACCGATGCGGCAGCGGTTTCCGATCATCTTGCTGCCATCGGGACACCGGATTGGATTGTAAATTGTGCGGCCTGGACCGCAGTTGATGCGGCCGAGACAAATGAACCGGCGGCCTTTGCCTTGAATGCCGATGCTCCGGGCATCCTTGCAAAAGCTGCTGCCGAGCGTGGGTCGCGCCTGCTGCATGTTTCTACCGATTATGTTTTTGATGGGACTGCCACCAAGCCGTATCCCCCCGATGCCCCGTTTGGACCTTGTAGTGTGTACGGCCGGAGCAAGCTAGCGGGGGAGCAAGCGATCCGGGGAGCACATCGGGCACATGTCATTCTGCGAACCGCTTGGCTGTATGGGCAGCATGGGCCCAATTTTGTCAGCACCATGCTGCGATTGATGCAGGAGCGGGACGAAATCAGTGTAGTGGCAGATCAGCAAGGATCTCCGACGTATGCGGTGGATCTGGCAGCGGCGATTCGCAGCATTGTGGTGCATCCGGCCCCGCATGCTGGTACGTGGCATTACACGAACAAGGGGCAGACCACCTGGTATGCGTTTGCCCAGGCAATATATGATATAGCGCAAGCACAGGGACTGCTGACCGGTAGCTGCAGGATCGTGCCCTTGACCACCGCGCAATATCCTACCCCTGCTGCCAGACCCGCATATTCGGTTCTGGATACGGACACGCTTGAACGTGACTGGGGCATTTGCATACCGGACTGGAAGAAGAGTCTGGAACGGTTTATTGTGTTGCAACAAGAAGGCGGGAGGTCGGTTTGAATGCTGGGCAACGTCAATGCGTCGGGGTTTGGGGTTATGGGGCGACTGAGCATCGTACGCAAGAAAAACAACCTGTGATTCCAACGAAGGGATAGGCGATATGGATATAGTATTGGACACGAGATTGGCGGTGCGGTGGGCCGTTGGGGAAGATGCTGCGACGGAACGTGCTGTGTTGGCGCACGCGGCTGCGGTCGGTGCCACGGTGTGGCTGTATACCGGGGCGATGGGTGATCTGCTACGCGGTGTTGGTGACTATCTTCGGGCGCAAGGCGCGGGGAAGCCCGACGTACAAGCTCGTGCGCGGTTACAGGCTTTTGCGGAGGGGAAGCAGTGGTTGGCGGCGCTGGCGGGCGAAGCGGACGTGCTGGATACGGAAGATCCCGGCCGTGAGCAGCTTTTACGGGCGGTGTCGCGGTTTGATGGATCGTGTGTGGTGCTTGCCGAGGATGCGGCCGCCCTGGCGCACGGCGGAGAGCGTGCGATGTCGCCGGAAGCGTATTGTGCCTTGCCGGTGTATGCGACTACACCGTTCATCAACCTGGGAGCACAACAGGACGCCATTCGGGCAGATCTGGAGCGACGTTTGCATCGTGTACTGGCGCACGGGGCCTATGTCAACGGCCCGGAGGTAGCGCAGTTGGAAACCATGCTGGCGGAATACGTCGGGGTACCACATTGCGTGGGGGTCAGTTCGGGTACCGATGCGCTGTTGATTGCGATGATGGCTCTGGGGATTGGCCCGGGGGATGAGGTGATAACGACGCCGTTCACCTTTATTGCCACTGGTGAGATGATTGCCTTTCTGGGAGCGAAACCGGTCTTTGTAGATATCGAACCGGACACGTATAATCTGGATCCGGCCATGATCGAGACCGCCATTACGGCGCGGACGAAGGCCATCATGCCTGTCAGCCTGTATGGGCAGTGTGCGGATATGGATGCGATCAATACGATCGCCTGCAAGCATGGTCTGCCAGTGCTGGAAGATGCGGCCCAATCCTTCGGGGCCGAGTATAAGGGGAGGAAGTCGTGTGGCTTATCCTTACTCGGCGCAACAAGTTTCTTTCCCAGTAAGCCTTTAGGGGCATATGGTGATGGTGGTGCCGTGTTTACGATGGATGACGCCCTGGCCGGGCGGATGCGGGAGATCCGGAACCACGGACAGGACCGTCGGTATCATCATCCGCGGATCGGTTTGAATGGGCGCCTCGACACCCTGCAGGCAGCCGTGCTGATGGCAAAATTGCCGGTATTTGATGAAGAGCGGTGCGAGCGCGTGCGGGTCGCAAATCGCTACAAGCAGACGTTGGCGGGACTCCCGGGTGTTGTTCTGCCGTATGTGAAGCCGGACAACACGAGTGTTTTTGCGCAGTTCACCCTGCAGGTACCGGACCGCGATGCTTTCCTCGACGCAATGAAAACGGCCGGGATCCCGACGGCGGTGCACTATCCGGTGCCGTTGCACGTACAGCCCGTTTTTTCTGAACTCGGGCAAGGGCCGGGCACATTCCCTGTTTCCGAGACCGTTGCGGCGCATGTCGTGAGCTTACCGATGCATCCTTATATGACGATATCGGAGCAGGATCAAATCATTGCCGCCGTTCAGGCTGCGCTCAAGGGCTCGTAAGCCTATGCGCCCTTGCGCAGCAAGCGTGCCTGGACTTCCCGATAGACGACCAAATCGCGCTCGACGAGCGGATAAAGGGCGGCTCGGGT
>CAZRCN010000098.1:0-2237 GCA_964598575.1 uncultured Victivallales bacterium
ACCGGCAAGCTCTATCCTAGCGAAGCTTATGTGACATTTGGTGGTAAACAGTCCAAGGCAATGGCGGACCAGTTGACCACGGTCAGCAAAAAACGGTTGGTTAACAAGGCCGGATCGCTCTCTTTTACGGATATGGAAGCAATGGCCCGTGCCATCACGACACAACTGGATATCTAAAGGACGGGCAGAACCAGCAAATGCTGCCTATCGCCGCGAGTCGCGGCTCAGGCAGATTTGCGACGTTCGGTGCTAAATATAGATTGCAAACGGTAGAAAGGATGAGTACCCTTATTTCATGATAGCACAATTACATAATCTTGAGACGCTTCCTGTTTGTGAACGAGTACAGATCGTTGAAGACTTATGGGATAGCATTGCCCGTAGCAACGCGGATGTCCCCATACCACAGTGGCAGAAAGACGAACTGGATAGGCGTAAGCATAACTATCTTTGCAACCCAAATGCGGGTCAAACGTGGAACGAGGTAAAAAGGGACATTCTGGGGCTTAAATGAATCTGTCTCCCCAGCTTATTCCCGAAGCAAAGTCCGACGTCGCTGATGCGTATCTTTGGTATGAGGATCAGAGTCTTGGCTTGGGGATGGATTTTCTTCGCTGCGTTGAGTTGGCGCTTCTTTCAATCCAACGCACACCGCTGATCCATCCTTTTGTTTATTCCAGCTACCGCCGCGCACTTGTTCGACGCTTTCCTTTTGCGATCTTTTTTGAAATGAATGATGCGCAAAACCAGAGTATTGTCTATTCTGTATTTCACTGTTCGCAGAACCCAGACAAATGGCGAGGCAGAGTGCAATAATAATAGCGAGCACCGAACAGAATGCAAGGGAATGCAAGGGGACAGACAATCAGAATGCAAGGGAATGCAAGGGGAGGGAATGCAAGGGGACAGACAATCAGAGAATAAATGTTTGGAAATGGTTGGTGCTCATTCCTTCTAGTATATATAGGGACTATTGTTGTTCCTGATAACCTGGAGGTATCGACATGCGTGTAGCCCGTATTCTGGGAGAGGGAGAGGCATTCTATCATATTATCAGCCGGATCGTGGACCGGCGGCTCATTCTCGATGACGCCGAGAAGGAGCGTTTTAGCCGTATTATGCGCGCAGTAGAGGCATTTTCGGGGTGCCAGGTGTTGACGTGGGCCTGCCTCTCCAACCACTGGCACATCTGTCTGCGTGTACCCCAGCCTGAACCGGTAGGCGACCACGAGCTGATCAGACGCCTGCACTATCTATACGAAGCGCCCTATGTTGAACAAATTGCATCCGAGTTAGCCGAGCTGCGCGGAAACGGCCGGGACGTAGAGGCCGAGGCCCTGAAGGCTCGCTATACCCGTCGGATGTACAATCTCTCGGAATTTGTCAAGACGCTCAAGCAGCGCTTCACGATGTCCTATAACCGTCGGCATGATCGACAAGGGACGCTCTGGGAATCGCGGTTCAAGAGCGTCCTGTTTGAGGGCTCCCGCAGGGCTCTGTGGATGCTGGCCGCCTATATTGATCTTAATGCTGTACGCGCGGGCATCGTGTCGGATCCGCAGCATTACCGGTTCTGTGGCTATGGCGAGGCCATGGCGGGGGTAAAGGTCGCCCGCGACGGGCTTCTTCGAATCATGCAATCGCCTGATAGCTATATGGCGAGCTGGGAGCGGATGGTGAAACATTACCGACATTTGCTGTATGAGCGTGGCGTGAAAAAGCCTGAGCGCAATCGCGGCGGCATTGCTGCTGAGCGGGTTGCAGCAGTGCTTGCGAATGGGGGGCGACTGACGATACGCGAGGTGCTGCATTGCCGGGTACGCTACTTTTCGGACGGCATGATTCTGGGGTCCCGCGTCTTTGTGGACGATACGTTCCGCCGTCATCGTGGCAACTTCGGGGTAAAGCGCAGGACCGGAGCCCGATCGATGCGTTCAGCGCAGTGGAAAGGGCTTTTCACGGCCCGGCGTCTTCAATGCGCACCCATAATCATGGCGAGCGTGTGTTGAAAAACAGCATAGATTTCTGACCTGCTGGTCATCCACGCCAGTTGCCGCAGCGTTCTGCCCGAAAATAGACGGCGAACAGCATTGACGCATCTGTCCGGCGCAAAAATGCCCCTTTGCGGCTGCCACAGCATCGACAGAGCCGCCTAAGCCGCCCTTATCGGAATATACATACAGAGCATCAATGGTACGTCGCCGATTATTCTTAGTTTTGTCTGTCCCCGGTCCTTT
>CAZRCN010000098.1:2337-9631 GCA_964598575.1 uncultured Victivallales bacterium
CTCGTCTGGGGTGACAACATTGATATTGCTCCAGAAACATTATACGAAAAATGCCAACAACACAATGCAGCCTAAAATGCTCGTTGCATTTTAGGCTGATTGCAATCATTGTGCAGGATCAATCATGAAGAATGAAAACCTATTTGCCGACACTTTGAGGGCAGATCAGGATGCATGATCCCTCGAATGGCGTCAAATACAACTTTGCATTTCCGATCATACTTTCGTTCTAGCGTTTCCAGCGTTCGCATCAGGCAGGCATGGCTGGCCCGGCCCCGCGCCATTCGCAGTGGCTATGTGCCCGGAGCGAGTGGCTCAAGCGGCGTTTGGCGAACGCGATGGCATCTTCCAGCGGGACGCCTTGTGCCACCCTGGCGGCGATCAGGGCGCTCAAGGTGCACCCCGTACCACGGGTGTTAGGGCTGTCTACGCGTTTGGCTGAGAAGACTTTGTGCTGACCATCGGGATACACCAGCCAGTCGCGGCTATAAAACCCGTCACGATGCCCGCCCTTGATCAGCAGCGGTTGTCCAGCCGTTTCTGCCAATCTTTGGCCAGCCGCGAGTGCAGCCTCATCGTTAGGCAGGGTACGGGTAGCCAAGACGGCCAATTCCCCGATATTGGGGGTTGTGAGAGTCGCGCGGGGCAGTAAACGTTCCCGTACCAGGTTGGTGCCACTATCGTCCAGCAGCGGGTGGCCGCTGGTAGTGCAAAGGACGGGGTCGAGCAGATAGGGGATCGCCGGAAAATCCGAGAGCACCGCCGCCACACGGCGGGTGATGGCCACATTGCCGAGCATGCCGCTTTTGATTGCCGTCACCGGGTAGGCTTGCAGAAGCGTCCGAAGTTGCTGCTCGACAAAGGCGGCGGGCAAATATTTTGCGGCAACCAGGCCCCGAGGCGTTTGCAGCGTAACGGCTGTGAGCACATTGAGCGGGAAGGCCCCGCCGGCGAGGATGGCCCGGTTGTCGGCCTGCATCCCGGCCCCACCGGAACTGTCCGATCCCGAGATCGTCAGGACATAATGCGGGGCGCGCGCTTGAGCTGTCGCATCAGTAGATTGGCATTTCACGATCGATCCTTTCCGCCCGGGCCAGAATCTCGTCCTACCAGGGGAAGCGTGGTCACATGGGCCGCTGCCGGGACGCGCGCAACGTGGATACGTTGCATGCGCATTTGCAGGGCATCGAAGAGCAGGAGCACGCCGGACAACGGTTCGCCGATGCCGGTCAGCACCTTGATTGCCTCGGTTGCCTGAATGGTACCGATCATACCGGGCAGCACTCCGAGAACGCCGGTTTCAGAGCAGTTAGGCGCATCCTTGGGATCGGGCGGCTCGGGAAACAGGCAGCGGTAGGTTGGTCCGCCCTGGTAGTTCAATACGCTGGCTTGGCCATGATATGTCTGGATAGCCCCATGGATGAACGGTTTACCTGCCAGTACGCAGGCATCATTCACCAGATACCGGGTGGCAAAATTGTCCGAGCCATCAACCACCAGATCATAGTCGCGAATCAGGTCGAGTGCATTATGTGGCCCCAGCCGTACGGCATGCGGCTGGCAGTCAATATTGGGGTTCATAGCCAACAACCGAGCCGCGGCGGTCTCGGCCTTGCGCATACCGATATCGGCTTCGGTATAGAGGATCTGTCGCTGCAGGTTTGAGAGGCTTACGCAGTCATCGTCCACAATGCCGAGTGTGCCCGTTCCGGCTGCTGCCAGATATTGCAGCGCGGGGCAGCCCAGTCCGCCAGCCCCGACCACCAAGACGCGGGCGTGCTTGAGCTTCTGCTGTGCCTGCATGCCGAAGCCGGGTAGCGTTAGATGACGTTGGTAGCGCAGGATCTCATTCGGATAGAAGTTGTTCATGGCGATAGTGCCTCCGCTGGGTATTTGTGAGAAGGTGGGTGCGGGGCCCCATCGTAGGTCGGGTCCCAGTCCTTCCAGACGGCGGTGTATCCTTGCTCCTGGAGCATGTCCGCCATGGTGCCCGGGCTTCGCGCATCTGAAATCGTAAACTGCTCCAGCGCCTCCGGGGCCACGGCATAGCCGCCCGGACTGGTTTTAGATCCGGCGCTGAGGCTCGTTATGCCCAGCCGGCAGGCATGGTCGCGAAAAAATGCGGTTTCGCGGGTGGAGAGCGAGAGTTCGACCTCGGGGCTGAAGAGCCGGCAGGCGCAGATCAACTGGATCAGGTCGCGGTCGCGCAGAGGCAGGCGGGGTTGAAAGGCACCCTCATGTGGGCGGATGCGCGGAAAGGATAGGCTGTAGCGAGTCTTCCAGTAGGTTTGCTCCATATAGCGTAGATGTGCAGCCACATAGAATCCATCGGTGCGCCAGTCCTCCAGACCATAGAGTGCACCTAACCCGATCTTCTTGATGCCGGCCCGACCCAATCGGTCGGGCGTCAAGAGACGATATGCAAAATCGCGTTTTGGCCCATGCACATGATATTGTGCATAGGCGGCACGATTGTAGGTTTCCTGATAGACCATGACACTGCTCAGTCCGGCTTTGATCAGGTGCTCGTAGTCAATCTGGGCCAGTGGTTGCACCTCCATGGCGATGCTCGAAAATTGTTGGCGTGCCATCGTGATGGCCATTTGCAAATACGGCACCCCGGCCACGTCACGCGCTTCGCCGGTGACAAGCAATACATGATCGATGCCGAGAGCCTTGACGGCAGCAAGCTCGGTGGCAATCTCCTGCTGGTTGAGTGTTCGGCGCGGTATTTGGTTTGCTGCGCTGAATCCGCAATATGCGCAGGAATTGTGGCAGACATTGGACAGATAGATGGGGGCATAGATCTGCTGCGTATAGCCGAAGCGCTCGACGGTGGCTGCATGCGCAAGCTGGGCCATGGTTTCCAGGAACGAAACGGCGGCAGGTGAGACCAGCGCCTGGAAGTCTTCGAGCGTAACCTTGCCGCGTGGGCGAGCCAGCGCGCGCTCAACATCGTGTACGGTCTTTGTGTGAATGGCCTCGGTGCAGGCCTCCCACGATAACGCCTGATGCCTGTCGAGAAACGTCATGTCCCAGCCTCCGCCAGAAAGGCCGTGAGCGGGGAACTCGCCACCGCGGTTCCAGATGGGGCACCCGGTCCGGACTCGAACGCGATGCGTCCGGCCTCGACTGCCTTGCGAAAGGCGCTGGCCATTGCTACCGGATCTGCTGCCGTGGCCAGGGCGGTGTTGACAAGAACGGCATCAGCACCCATCTCCATCGCCGCCGCTGCGTGGGAGGGCACACCAAGACCGGCATCAATCACGACCGGCACATTCGACTGTGCAATGATCATCTCCAGAAAACGCCTGGTATCCAGGCCCTGGTTACTGCCGATGGGGGCTCCGAGGGGCATGACTGCTGCTACCCCCACGTCTTCCAGGCGTTTACACAACACGGGATCGGCATGGATGTACGGCAGTACGATAAAGCCTTTCTGTACCAGGGCTTCGGCCGCCTCAAGCGTTTCGATCGGGTCGGGCATGAGATATTTCGGGTCCGGGTGAATTTCCAGTTTCAGCCAATTCGTCTGTAATGCTTCGCGCGCCAGCTCGGCCGCGAAGATTGCCTCTTTTGCATCTCGTACCCCGGATGTATTGGGCAGCAAGGTGAAGCACTCCCGGTCCAGAAACGACATGATGTCGTCGTCTGCACCGTCGTGGCGCACACGGCGCATTGCCACGGTGATCAGCTCGCTGCCGCTGGCCGCCAGACTCGCCTGCATGCTGGCACCGCCCGCATACTTGCCCGTGCCCGTGAACAGCCGCGAATGAAATGTCTTGTCTGCAATCTGCAGGGGTGTCGTCTGCATGACCTTCTCCTTTCAGTTGTCGGGGACGCCGTTCCAGGCATCCATGAATTCCTGGTAGTTGCGTGCAATGGCACGGTTCCGGTAGAGCTGGGCGCAGATGGCAGCTCCGTACAGGCCGCGCGCCCGGATGCCCGCGATGTCTGATGGTGTGATACCACCAATCGCGTAGGCCGGCATTGCACCGAGAATGCGAAGAATCGACTGCCAATCGTCAGAGGTAAGAACGGGAGCGAGATGCTGCTTGGTGCGGGTCATACGAAAGGGGCCGACGCCGACATAATCGAGAACACCGGACGCAACCGCCGCCTCGGCGTCCGCCACGCTGTTGACCGTGCCGCCGATGATGAGCTGTCCAGCGGCAAGTAGGGCCGCATCGGCCCATGCCATATCCTGCCGGCCAAGGTGTACGCCATCCGCGCCGGTTTGCAGGGCCACCTCCAGGCGATCATTCACGATGAGGCGGCATGCTGCCGCCCGGCACACCGGCAGACAGGCTTTCACCACCGCGGCGACTTCCGCGTCATCGGCCCGCTTCATGCGCAATTGAATGGAGGATGCTCCGGCGGCACACAATTCCAGCACCTGCTCTTCGTGGGACAGGGCAAAACCGTCAAGCGTGAGGCAGTGTAGAACGGGTAGGTTCATGATAGCCTCCTGCGGATCGTTTCGAAGGCCGCAAGCGGATCATTGGACCGCCAGAGTGCCCCGTGAAGCACAAGCCCATCGAAGCCCCAGTCGCGGCACTGGGGGGCACGAGCCGCATCGATGCCGCCCAGGGCATACAGCTTTGCGCACCTCGGCTCCCGGAGCATGCGCAACAGCTCGGCCTCCGTCCAGTGGGGCTGGTGTCCGGGCTTGGAAAAAGACGCAAAAACGGGGCTGAGGAAAGCGGCATCCCATCCCTTTGTGTCGTTCGCCAGCGCGCTAATACGATGCAGCGATCGGCTGATCACCGGTCTGCCCGTAGGCAGTGTGCCGGAGACTGCCGGTGGCCCTTGCCCCGAACCCACATCGTCCTTCACATGCCAGCCGCCCAGCGCGTGTTTCTGCACGAGTACATGATGCTGGTGCAGTGCCAAGTGGGCCCGATAGGGCGGCGGAATCTGCTGCAGGAACGCATCGAGTATGGCTGCCGACCAGCCGGGCTTGCGCACATGGTAGCGTGTCAGGCCTGCATCCAGCAGGCGCCCGATCCATCGTTTTTCGTCCGCACAGGTGTCGGGTGGTGAAATGGCAATCAAATCCATCATCAGCCTCCTTGCGCGGCCTGGATGATGAGGATCACATCCCCGTCGTGCAAGACATGCGCTTGCCAGTTTGCTGCCGGAACCAAGTTGGCATTCACTGCCACTGCCAGGCCCCGCCGCTCTGTCAGTCCTCGTTCGTGCAGCAACAGATCCAGATGTGCGCCATCGGCTATTTCCTGCATTTGGTCATTCACTGTCAGTTGCATACGTCTCCCTTTCATCGGCTTGGTGCCGTAGGTCTCCCGTCAGCTTCATGGCACAGAACTTGGGTCCGCACATGGAGCAGTAATGCTCGGTTCCTTCCGCCTGCGGTGGCATGGCCTCGGCGTGGTACGCTCGAGCTTGTTCAGGATCGAACGCAAGATTGAAATGGTCGTCCCAGCGAAAATCGAACCGTGCCTTGGATAGAGCATTGTCACGATATTGCGCCGCGGGGTGTCCCTTGGCCAGATCGGCGGCATGGGCCGCGATTTTGTAGGTGATCACCCCCTCGCGCACATCATCCCGGTTTGGCAGGGCCAAGTGTTCCTTGCGTGTCACGTAGCACAACATTGCCGTACCATACCAGCCGATCAGTGCCGCTCCAATACCGCTGGTAATATGGTCATAGCCGGGGGCAATGTCGGTGGTAAGGGGGCCGAGCGTGTAGAAGGGCGCCTCATCGCACCATGCAAGCTGCCGGGCCATATTCTCCTCAATCATGTGCATGGGCACATGCCCCGGTCCTTCGTTCATGACCTGCACCCCGTGCGCCCAGGCGCGTCGCGTCAGTTCTCCCTGCGTTTTGAGTTCTGCGAATTGCGCCGCATCATTCGCATCCGCAATGCAGCCGGGGCGCAGCCCGTCGCCGATGGAACAGGCCACATCATAGGACGCCATAATCGCGCAGATATCCTCCCAGTGCGTGTAGAGGAAGTTCTCCTTTTGATGGATCTGGCACCACTTCGCCATCAGGGAGCCACCACGGCTGACGATGCCCGTCATCCGCTTCGCCGTCAGCGGAATAAACGGTTGTAGCAAGGCGGCATGGATTGTGAAGTAGTCCACACCTTGCTCCGCCTGTTCGATCAGCGTCTCCCGGAACATCTCCCAGGTAAGGTCTTCGATACAGCCGTCAACGGTTTCGACGGCCTCATAGATCGGCACGGTTCCGACCGGTACCGGACAGTTGCGCAGAATCCATTCCCGGGTGCGCTGGATGTTTGTGCCGGTGGAAAGATCCATGAGTGTGTCACCACCCCATTTGACCGACCAACGCATTTTCTCAACCTCTGTTTCCAAGGAGGACCCCACGGCTGAATTGCCGATATTCGTGTTGATCTTGACGAGAAAATTACGCCCGATAATCATCGGTTCCAATTCCGGGTGATTGATGTTAGCCGGGATGATGGCGCGTCCGCGTGCAACTTCTGTTCGTACAAACTCGGGAGTGATCGTGTCGGGAATCGCAGCCCCGAAGGATTGCCCCTGGTGTCGGAATGCAAGCGAACGGTGGTCGGTGTTCGACGCATCTTCCGCGACTTCGCCTTCCGACTGCAGCCTGAGGTTCTCGCGGATAGCGACAAATTCCATTTCCGGTGTAATGATGCCTTGCCGGGCATAGTGGAGCTGGGTAACGGCCTGTCCGTTGGATGCACGGCGAGGCCGAGGGGTATGGACGATGTTGTTGTGGCAGCCTTGCATGGAGCCTGGCGCAGGGCGTTCCTCACAGAACTGGACGTCATTCCGCTCCAGAATCCAGGCTTCGCGCATGCGCGGCAAGCCCAGGGTTGGATCGCCGTGAAAGGACGAATCGCCAAAGGGACCGGATGTATCATAGACCCGGACCGGAGCATTCGGCACGGTCGTTCCATCTGCATGCTTGGTAGGCGAGAGTTGTATCGCACGCATGGGCACGCGAATATCCGGGCGGGATCCGGCGACATAGATCCGGGTAGAGCCGGGAAACAGGGGATGCGGCGTAAACGCCTTTTCGTCAGTTCTATTCTTCATAGGGCACCGTTTCGGTCGATACGCGCAGCACCCTATGGCAAAACCAAGACAACGAGGCATCTCATCGTGTTTGATAGTCCCTACGGCGGTGTTACGCGCATCAGGTTCAAAGGATCGAAGGGCGGATCGTGCCCTAGTCTCAGCCCCCCGCCGGGAGCACTCCCATATCAATGTGAATGGCTACTATCACAAACCGGCCATCAGAATGCAAGCGATAATGAGGGGAGAGCACGGGGAGTGC
>CAZRCN010000099.1:0-9580 GCA_964598575.1 uncultured Victivallales bacterium
GTCTTGAGCGCGCAAGCGCGGGCGGTGAAAAATCATTAACAGCGCAAAAAGCTCGATGTAATCCCCGCTTGCCGATTGGCGGCGCGCGGTGTAAGGTGCCGATTTGCTTTGCATGTCCCTTCTTCGTTCTTTTTCGGGAGGGACAATCAAACCTGGATCGAGGAGATGCCCGCTTATGTCATCAGTTACCTATCAGAGAAAACGCCGTCCCGGATGCCTGACTATCCTTTTGTTGCTCGCAACCGTCGTGTTTTTGGTTTTATGGCTCGGGGAAAAATATGGACGTAACGCGCTGCATTCCCTGTCAGGGGATGTCCCCGCGCTCGGCCAGGATGCATTCCCCCCCTTGAACGAAATCTGGTCGGAAGGAACGGGCACCCACAAAGTCGTTCGCATTCCCATATCAGGCATACTCCTTCTGGGGGAAAGCCCCGGGCTTTTCGGATCGGGCGGCACAACCGAGATGACGCGAAAGGCCATCCGCCGCGCCACCCATGACCGCGATGTACGTGCCCTCATCCTGGAAATTGACAGCGGGGGCGGCGGCATCACTGCCAGCGACATCCTGTACCAGGAGTTACTGGCGTTCAAGGCGGTCGATCCACAACGCAAAATTGTGGCCTTGTTCGGGGATGTTGCGGCATCGGGCGCCTACTATCTGGCCCTGGCCTCCGACCGAATCATGGCACGCCCTACCTCCATCACCGGCTCCATCGGGGTGATGATCCAGTCCCTGAATTTCCGGGAGCTGGCCGAACGTTACGGGGTACGCGACATGACAATCAAATCCGGCGAAAACAAGGATCTGCTGCATCCCCTGGGTGAGGACTCAGATGAAAAACGGGAGATTCTCCAGCACGTTGTGGATGCCATGCATCAGCGGTTCACCGGCCTGATTGCCGAACATCGCCCCCTTTCCCCGGAAGCGGTACAGCCGCTCGCGGATGGACGCATCTTTACCGCCCAACAGGCACTCGAGCATCAATTGATCGACGAAATCGGCTATTGGCAAGATGCCGTCCGGGTGGTCCGGGAATTGCTCGCAGTGCCCGACGTGAAGATCTACCGCTACGAGATGCCTTTTTCGCTGTCCAACCTCCTGCGCGGTTCCGCCCATCTGGATCCGCGGATGTGGCTGGACAACGCCCGCACCCCGCGCCTGCTGTACCAATGGCAGGCCAACTGATCCGGGAGCCATCCAATGCAGACCCTCAAAGACATCCATTGGCCCTCCTGGCAACCTACCGAACGAGCCACGCTTCTCTTTGTGGTCAAGGAGGGACAGGTGCTGCTGATCCACAAGAAACGCGGGCTGGGCGCGGGCTACATGAATGGCCCCGGCGGACGGCTCGAACCGGGCGAAACCCCTCGAGACGCTGCCATCCGGGAAGTGCAGGAGGAACTCTGCATCACCCCGCTCGGCGTTCACTTCAGCGGTGAGCTCTTCTTCCAGTTTGCCGATGGCTTCTCCATTCATGGATCGGTATTTCGCGCCGATGACTATGAGGGCACCCCGACGGAAACCCCCGAAGCAACCCCCTGCTGGACGCCTGTCGACCAAATCCCGTTTGACCGCATGTGGGCCGATGATCAACACTGGGTGCCCCTTATGCTCCAACAAAAACGCTTTGCCGGATATTTTCTCTTTGATGGCAAGCAGATGCTCGATGCCCGCGTGGACCTCCTGCCCGCACAACCGTCTGCCACATGATGTTCACACCCTCTGCGCTGGATACCCGACTATGATTGATTTTTCTGATGTATCCAAACGCTTCGGCACGCAGGTCATCCTACAGGATGCAAGCTTCCAGATTCATCCCGGCGAGCAGGCGGGCCTCGTCGGACCCAACGGCACCGGCAAATCAACGATTGCATCCCTTATCGCAGGTGATTTGGCACCTGACAGCGGCCAAATCACGCTGCCCACCTCGGCCCGTATCGGTTTCCTGCGACAGCAAATTGAACCGGATCTCCTGCAAATGCCGCTGTTGGCCTATACCGAAAGCGGCGCCAGGGATCTTGCCCGCATTGAGTCTCGCATGTACGCCTTGCAAACCCAACTGCCAAATGCCACCGGCGCGCAGCGCACCGATCTTATGGAAACGTTGGGCGAGCTACAGACCGCGTTCGAGCATGCCGGCGGCTACGAACGGCGACATCGAGCTGAGGCGGCCCTCGACGGGCTGGGGTTCCCTACCCCCGACCACCAGAAGCTCCTGCAGTCTTTCAGCGGTGGATGGCAGATGCGCGCCTCCCTGGCACGTACCCTCATTGCCGATCCCGACATCCTGCTCCTCGATGAGCCATCCAACTACCTCGACCTCCCCGCCGTCGAATGGCTCCAACGCTTCCTGCGCGAATACCAGGGAACGTTGCTGTTGATTTCGCATGACCGCTACCTGCTCAATTCCCTCACCAGCATCACCGTCGAGTGCGCCAATGCCAAAACCGATCGCTATGTCGGCAACTACGACACCTATTTGCAGGTACGCGCCATGCGCTCTGAATCGCAAGCCTCCGCCCAACGCAACATGGAACGCAAACGCGAAAAGGCCGAGCAATTCATTTCGCGTTTCCGCTACAAGGCAACCAAGGCCTCACAGGTCAAGAGCCGCGAAAAAATGCTGGAGCGGATGGAGCCCGCCGAAACCGGCCCCGCCCACATCGTCCAGCGCGGCACCATTCGCATCCCGCGTCCCCCCCGGGCGGGACAGGAGATCGTTCGGCTCGATCAGGTCGGGTTTTCCTATGATAACCAGCGCTGGGTCCTGCGCCATCTCGACCTGCAAATCCAACGCGGCGAAAAAATTGCGATTGTGGGGCACAATGGGCTTGGCAAGACAACGCTCTTGCGGCTGCTGGCCGGGATGCTCGCGCCCGGTGAAGGCCGCCGCGTTACCGGGTACCACGTCGTGCAAGGCTACCAGTCCCAGGAATTTACCGATACTATGCAGCCACAAAACACGGTATGGGAGACAGTCAAACAGGTCTCCGGCACCATGCCGGAACAAGCGCTCCGTACCCTGCTGGGCGGCTTTGGCTTCCCCGGAACCGCCATTGAAAAGACCGTGGCCGTACTCAGCGGCGGGGAAAAGGTCCGACTGGCCTTTGCCCGCCTCCTCGCTAACCCGCCCAACTTCCTGCTGCTGGACGAACCCACCACGCATCTGGATATTGCCACGCGGGAAGCCCTCGAGACGGCCTTGCAGGCGTATGAGGGCACGCTATGCCTCGTCAGTCACGATGTGACCTTTGTCGAGAATGTCGCCTCCCAAGTCATCGTGATGCGCCCCCCGGGCATCGAACGCTTCCCCGGCACCTACAGCGAATACCGCGCTAGATTGGCCGAGAAGGTGGATCTTGCCCCAGCGCCTGCTGTAGCCCCCAACACAACCACGACCGCCCAAAGCCCGAAGGAGCGCCGCCGGCTGCGCGCGGAAGAACGGATGGCGACCCAGAAGGAAATCCGGCAGCTCCGACGCACCCTGTCCCAGGCCGAAAAACAGATTGGCATTTTCGAAGCTGAACAACAGGCGCTACTGGCACAAATCGCGGCACCACCGGAGCCCTTCGATTTCGAGGATGCCAATCGGCGCCTGACGACGATTCAGCAGGAAATTGCAACCTATACCCGCCGCTGGGAAGAGGCGGCCACCAGACTCGAAGCCCTCGATGCGGCCTGATTTAGCTATTTGTTTATTAAAAGTCGGTTCTTGTCCCACGTTACGTTTGACGCCCGACGATTCGATAGCTATTCTGCCGAGGTTCGCAAGGCCAGCCTTGTATATCCGAGCGCTTCCGTGCGGCCATGGTCAAAGGTCGGCCCTTGCCCCTTCGATCGATACCGACATACATGGATCATCGTATGCAACATACAAACACTAGCAACATACAGGAAACATCATGAAAGTTCTCGTTCTCAATGCGGGTAGCTCCTCTCTCAAATTCCAGATTTTCTCGATGGGCCAGGAACGCGTCCTGGCGCGTGGAATGGTCGAACGACTCGGCTTGCCGGAACCCAACCTCATCTATGAACGTCATGATGGCGAACGGATTGAATCGACACCCTCCGTGAATGACCACATCGGCGCCTTGCAATGCATTTGCGAGTGCCTGGCCGACCCCGACAAGGGCGTGGTCGAAAACCTCAGCGACGTACAGGCCATTGGGCATCGTGTCGTGCATGGTGGCGAACGCGCAACCAAACCATCCCTCGTAACCCCCAATGTCAAAAAAATCATCCGGGATTGTTTTGCCTTGGCCCCGCTCCATAACCCGGCCAACTGCTCCGGCATTGAGGCCTGTGAAACCATTTTTCCCGGAGTGCCTAATGTGGCGGTATTCGATACAGCCTTTCACCAATCCATGCCGCCGGAGTCCTACCTCTATGCCGTGCCGTACGAGCTCTACACGAAATACGCCATTCGCCGGTACGGATTCCACGGCACTTCGCATAACTTTGTGGCGCAGGAAGCCGGACGCATGCTCGGGATGCCGTACGAGCGCCTGAACCTCATCACCTGCCACCTGGGAAATGGCTGCAGTATTACTGCCATTGATCATGGTGTCGTGATCGACACCTCGATGGGAATGACACCGCTGGAGGGGCTGATGATGGGAACCCGGTCCGGCAGCCTGGACCCGGCCGTGGTGCTGCGTCTCATCGAGCTGGGACAAACCCCGGAAGAAGTAGACCGCATGCTCAACAAACAAAGCGGCTTGCTCGGCGTGGCTGGCATCGGGAGCAGCGATATGCGTGATGTCATTGCCGCTGAACACAAGGGCGACCAGCAGGCACTGCGGGCCAGACGTATGTTTACCACCCGCATCATCAAATACATCGGAGCCTACTTTGCCACCCTCGGCGGGGCCGATGCGATCGTCTTCTGCGGCGGCATCGGGGAGTGGAGCTCATATATCCGTGCCAAGATTGTCCGCAAGCTGACGTGTCTCGGCATTGAGCTCGACGAAAAAATCAATAGCCGTTGCAGCGGGGTTGCAGATGTCATCTCATCGCCCCGCAGTAGTGCCAAGGTACTCGTGATCCCCACCAACGAAGAACTTATGATCGCTCGTAATGTCGTCGAAACCATCGACAGCAAAACCATTGATCGTTCGCAGGACGACTAATCCCAACCAAAGGTTCAGCATGAATGCCAGACAACGTTTTATAGACATCGCACGCAAACATCCTTGCCGGCTGGTCCTGCCCGAAGGACAGGACCCACGTGTTGTGGCCGCCGCCAATCAAATTCTCGAACAAGACATTGCCGCATCCGTCACCGTGCTGGGCTCCCCGGAAGAGATCGAAGCATCCTGTCAATCCGCTGGGATCAAACCACAGTTTACCGCATGTGATCACAAGCATGACCCTGCCTTCGATGCCTTTGCCAAGCTATATTATGATATCCGCCAAAAAAAAGGCGTAACACGGGAGCAAGCCCGCGACACAGTAGCCGACCGCATTGTATTTGGGAACCTGATGGTACGGCGGGGGGATGTAGACGGCTTGGTAGCTGGCTCCATCGCTTCCACCGGTGATATGCTGCGCGCGTCCTTCCAGTGCCTCGGCACAGCCCCCGGTATCCGCACCGGCAGTAGTTGCTTCGTCATGGATCTGAAACAACCGGCACCCGCTGGCGATGAAATTCTTCTGTTTGCCGACTGCGGCGTCAACCCACAGCCCTCGCCCGAGCAACTCGTTGATATTGCCATCTCCACCGCCCAAACCTGCCGCCAACTACTCCAAACCCAGCCCAAACTTGCTTTTCTCTCCTTTTCCACCGCTGGCAGCGCACAGCATCCCCTGGTGGAACATGTGCAGAAAGCCGTAGCGCTGCTGGAGCAGCGGATGGAGACCGAAAACCTTGACCTGGTCTTTGCCGGCGAGCTGCAGGGCGATGCCGCACTTGTACCGAAGGTCGCAGCCGCCAAAGCACCCCAGGCAGCCATTGCCGGTAATGCCAACGTCCTGATTTTTCCCGACCTGCAAGCCGGCAATATTGCCTACAAGCTCGTTGAACGTTTAGCGGGAGCGGGTGCCTATGGACCGGTTCTGCAGGGACTTGCACGCCCTGTTAATGACTTATCACGCGGCTGCTCTATCGACGATATCGTCGCCGTTGCCGCCATCACCGCCTGCCAGGCAAGCGCATAACCATAGCAACATGCAAAGCAAAGGAACGCATAGTGAAAAAAATCTATCTCTGTGGCCCGATCATGGATGAACAGGCTGGGGTGGCACAGGAGTGGCGCACCCGTGCACAGGAAAACCTGGATGATCGGTTCATCCTGCTCGATCCGATGCGCCGCAACTTCAAGGACCGGGAAGTCGATAGTGCCAATGAAATCGTGGAATTTGACCTGCAGGATGTACGGGACGCTGACATCATTCTCGTGAATTACAGCAAGGCCTCCATCGGCACGGCCATGGAGGTGTTTTATGCAGCACATGCGCTCGGCAAATTCGTGGTTGCGTTCTCGCCCTTCGCGTTCCAGGACTGCAATCCGTGGATGGTCCGGTTTTGCACGAAAATCCTACCCTCGCTGGATGATGCAATTGCCTACATCAACAACCACTTCATCCTGCAACATCGCGATTGAACGACACCGGCTCACCACCTAGCCACCGGCTACTGCATCCATGACAGCGAGGTTGGATTACGTCTCAACCGGCTCGACCGAGGCCGAAAGCCCGTAGGTCCGCAATTGATCGCAGTGTTCCAGGGCCAGGGTTTCTGGCTCCACTTCTGCAACCGCCTTGCCGTGCTCATGCGCTTCCAGCATGATCTTGGCCGCCAAGTGCAGATTGTAGGCAAATACGACCTGTATGCAGCTCACAACATGCCCGGCTGTGTTTGTGTCATCGTTATGCAGTACAACCTGGCAGATCCGCTCACGCTTCAGCACCCGATCTTGCCGCGGCCTCGCAACCGTCTTGATGTTTGTCTTATCCATGCTGTTATCGTCACACCCGCCCCGCAGATTGGCAAGCGCTTTTTTTGTCGTTATGCAGGATGTACCTTCAGGGTTTTCCGTAGCCACGCGCACCAGCGTATGGACGCCCACCCTATCCACGGCCTACGCGGCCGTGGCTCAGGAATGTCCATCTGCATCAATCGGGCCACCCAGGGCGTCTCGCCGCAACCGGATGGTTTCCGTACGCTCGCCTACCGCTATCCCGACACAGCAATCTGCAGTGCCTGCGCAAAATCGGACTGGATATCGTCGATATGCTCCAGCCCCACGGATACGCGGATAAACTCGGGCGTAATACCGCACGCAAGCTGATCCTGCGCGGAGACCTGCTGGTGTGTCGTCGATGCCGGGTGGATCACCAGCGTCTTGGCATCCCCGACATTTGCAAGGTGACTAGCCAGCTTTACCGCATTAATAAACCGTTCGCCGGCAGCAGCCCCTCCTTTGATGCCAAACCCGAGCACGGCCCCGTATCCACCTTTCAGGTACCGGCTGGCCTGGGCATGATACGCATGCTCCGGCAAGCCCGTATACTGGACCCATTCCACCTCCGGACGCTTTTGCAACCATTGGGCTAATGCCAGGGCATTCTCGCAATGCCGCTGTATCCGCAAGGGCAAGGTTTCCACGCCTTGCAGGAAAAGGAACGAGTTGAACGGACTGGCGCACAGACCGATGTTCCGCATGCCATCCACACGCGCTCGCACAATGAAGGCAATATTCCCCATACCGGGCACATCTTTCAATGCATCCCAGTATACGAGTCCGTGATATGCCGCATCCGGTTCCGTAAACAGGGGGTAGCGACCCGAACCCCAATCAAATCTGCCACTATCCACAATAACGCCACCGACAGACGTACCATGCCCACCAATCCATTTGGTCAGGGAATGCACGACAATATCCACACCATGTTCCATCGGACGGCACAACACCGGGGCAAACGTATTGTCCACAATCGTGGCAACCCCCTGCGCATGCGCCACATCCACAATACCCGCTATGTCCGGCACATCCCCTTTCGGATTGCCCAGACTCTCAAAGTACACTGCCTTCGTGTTCGGACGAATCGCCGCAGCAACCTTTTTCGGCGTTATATCCTCCACAAAGGTTACCTCCAGGCCGATCCGCGGGAAGGTATGGCGAAACAAGGTGTCTGTCCCCCCGTACAGCGAAGACGAGGCCACAATGTGGTCCCCAGCCGAAGCAATCGTGTGAATCGACAGGAAAATGGCCCCCATCCCACTAGAGGTCGTCAAAGCAGCCACCCCGCCTTCCAGCGCGGCGATCCGCTTCTCGACCACATCATTCGTCGGGTTCATCAAGCGCGTATAAATATTGCCGAACTCCTTGAGTCCGAACAAATTCGCCGCATGCTCCGTATCCCGGAACACATAACTGGTCGTCTGATACACAGGTACCGCGCGCGACCCCGTCGTCGGGTCAGGCGCTTGTCCTGCATGTAGGCTGATCGTCTCAATCCGATTCTCTTGCATGGTATCTTCCTCCTTACCTCTATGTTGTCTCTTCTACATCATATATCATACATCAACTGCTCGCCCTGCTGCGCATGCTTAATCTCATCCGCCAGCTCAGACATGCGGATATCGCCAAATAGCTTTCGTAGCTTTTCTCCTGCCTGATCCCACAACGTTCTTGTCACGCGAATACTCTGCACATCAATCGGCTCATCCTCCTGCCGAACTAACGCTAACGGACCTTCGGCCGCCTCCAGTACGTCCAGTACACACATCTCATGCGCAGCACGCGCCAAGGTGAAGCCGCCACGTGCCCCGCGATGACTGTGTACCAGCCCCCCCCCACGTAATCGAATCAAAATCTGCTCTACATAATCCGAGGAAATCTTCTCCGCATCTGCAATATCCTGCTTGCGCGACGGACGATCCCCATCCTGCATCGCTAAATATGCCACGATGCGTACCGCATAACGGCTCTTCGTCGATATCCGCAACATGCTGGCCCCTTTCTGTACTACCCCAAATATACTACTTATATAATCAACTTATGCAAGTATAGGCGCGGGACACACGAATGCAACCCTTTTTTTTGGAAATGCTAACGGCCAGTCGGCTCTGCAGGCACGTGGGCGGCCAGCTCCAACCGGGCAATCTGCCCCATGGTAATGTCAGCCAGTTGGGCATGCTGGTTTTGCTGCACCGCCATGAGAGCCTGGCGAACCCCGCAATAGGCCCAGCGTTGGCAGCTAGGCGGCGCATCGCGCATGCATTGATTCATACTGATAGCATCCGGATCCACCAGCAGCAGCACGTCCAGCAGGGTGATGTCATCTGGCCTTTGTGCCAGTTGTACCCCGCCCCCTTTACCGCGACGGCTTTTGACAATGTCTCCTGCTACGAGCTTCGACATAATCTTACGCAAAAAACGGTATGGTACACCTGTCTTCTCCGACAAAGCGGCCGTTGACACGCTGCCTGATGTCTCAGATTCCGCCAGCGTCAGGCACAATACGGTACGAATGGCATAATCTGTTTCTCGCCTAATCATATTTCCCCCAGATAAAGCGCCACTATGCACCCTGCTTTACAATCTTACAAGCGAATACCCAGACCGCCCTTTTCGC
>CAZRCN010000100.1:0-2049 GCA_964598575.1 uncultured Victivallales bacterium
TCTCTGCTGTCTTTACAACTTCGCGTGCAAGCACGCTGTACCTAAAACGCCTTCCCCTGCAGACCAGATCCTCCAGCCTGCACCTGGAAAGGCTTCCATCACGAACGGCCTAGCCAATCGCCTCCTTTCCTTTCTCGCCGGTCCGGATGCGGATGCACTCGTCCAGCTTCATCACGAAGATCTTGCCATCCCCGATGTTGCCGGTACGTGCGCCCTCCACGATAGCCGCAATGGTCCCATCCACAAACTCATCGTTCACGGCCACCTCGACGCGAACCTTCTTGAGCAGATTTACTTCAATGTCCACCCCACGATACGACTCGTGATACCCTTTTTGCTGGCCGCAGCCAAGCGCATTGGTTACGGACATCTTGTAGATATCCTTCCCATAGAGCGACTGCTTCACCGCATTGAGACGCTCCGGCTGAACGTAGGCTATGATCAATTTCATCTTCTATTCTCCTCCTCCAGGCAACCGCCCGCTCCTCACGGGCGGTTGTCCCTGTTTTCTATTATGTTATTCCGTGGCAAAGATCTGGAACCCACTGTAGGCTTCCTCACCATGCTCCCCGATATCCAAGCCGCGCAACTCTTCATCTGGCGATACCCGCAGCATACCAACCGCTTTGAGGATCGAGAAGAGAATGAACATCGTCACAAAGGCCCACAGCGGATACGCCACGGAACCAACCAGCTGGGCAACCAACGGTTTCCCCCCGAAGATCCCGGCTGCCATACCGCCCCAGATACCGCACAACCCATGTACAGGCCAAGCACCTACAGGGTCGTCTATGCGCAAGATATCCAGTAGTTTTACACCGAGAACAACCAAGATGCCTGCAATTGCACCAATCGCAATTGCTTCCACATTGGTTACAGCATCACAGTTGGCTGTAATACCAACCAGACCCGCCAGCACCCCGTTCAGTGCCATCGTAAGCTCCGGCTTCTTGTGCAAGGCCCAGGTAACAAGCATGGCTACCAATCCGCCCGCGGCGGCCGCCAGGATCGTATTTACCGCAATCAGCATCACCGCCGATGCATCGTCCGCATTCGCAATGGCAAGCTGGCTTCCCGGGTTAAACCCAAACCAACCAACCCAGAGGATAAACACACCCAGTGCCGCAATCGGAAGGTTGTGTCCCGGCAGAGCGCGCGGCTTGCCATCGGAACCAAAGCGCCCACGACGTGGTCCTAGCACAATCGCCCCGGCCAATCCGGCAAAACCGCCAACGGCATGCACAATGAGTGAGCCGGCAAAATCGTGGAATCCCATCTCGGACAGCCATCCCCCGCCCCACTGCCAGTAGCCACTGATCGGGTAAATGATGCCAGTCAACACGGCACTGTAGATCAGATAGGCACTGAACTTCATGCGGCCAGCCACACTACCCGATACAATCGTTGCGGCCGTTGCGGCAAACGCAACCTGAAACAGGAAATCAACCTGTGGATGCAGGGCACCGCCAACAGCCGGGCCTTCAAAGGCCCCGATACCCATGCCGCCCCAGGCCAGGAAACCGCCCATCACCGAATCCCCATACATGAGGCCGTACCCTACCAGAAAGTACAATAGCACCCCGATACAAAGGTCCATGACATTCTTGAACAGAATGTTGACCGTGTTCTTGGCGGCATTGAACCCGCTCTCCACCATCGCAAATCCCGGCTGCATAAAAATCACCAGTACCGCGCAGATAAACAGGAACAGGTTATCTATGGCAAAAGCTGTGGCGTCTACCGTCAAACCTGCCTCCACAACCATCTCTTCAACCACCTCTTCCGTCTCCTGCGCCTGTACGACCATCGGCAAGCCTAACCCTACCATCAGGGCTAGTGCCATTCCGCTCCTCCCCCATAGTCTCCTCTTCATGCTTGTGCTCCCTCGCTTTCTCGTTTGTGTTCCCTTCGCCCGCTTCACTGCGGCCCCATTCCTCGCCATTTCACCATGTCCCTCCTTCTCCCGATTGCGCAGCCCTCCTCTCCAATAGTTTTCGCTTTTGCCTTTTTTCCGCATGCCTACCCCCTAGCACTCAGCATGCCAATCGC
>CAZRCN010000100.1:2149-9524 GCA_964598575.1 uncultured Victivallales bacterium
TTGCGCATTCTCTATCTGGTGTCCCGCGCCATGGCCCACGAAAAGGGCATTGCCTCCCTATTGGATTCCGTGCTCGATGTCCTCGAAGCCGAAATGGGCATGACCCGCGGCACCTTTACCTTGCGCAATCCCGACTCCGATATTTTCCAGATCGAAACCTCGCGTATTCCGGCAGCAGCCAAGAAACGCGGCCGATATCTGCCGGGCGAGGGCATCACCGGCAAGGTGGCTTCCAGCGCTAAAACCGTCATTGTGCCCGATATCCGCTCGGAGCCCGAGTTCCTCGACCGCACCCAATTGCGGAAAAACGAGATTACGGCCTTCATCTGCGTGCCGATTATCCATCAGAAGCGTGTCATCGGTACCCTCAGCATTGATCGGCCGACCGCTCCACTCGAAGAACTCGAACGCGACGAGCGTTTCCTCAAGCTACTGGCCGACTTACTCGCCGAGGCCGTCTACAACATTCGCGAAGGCATCGCCGCACGAGAAAGCCTGATGGCCGAAAACCGCAAATTACGCCGGGAGTTGGGGGATCGGTATCGCCCCTCCAACATTATCGGGAACTGCCATAGCATGCGGATCGTCTATGAACAAATTGCCCAAGTCGCCGACAGCAATGCCACCGTGCTCATCCGGGGCCAATCAGGCTCCGGCAAGGAACTGGTAGCCCGCGCCATTCACTTCAGTAGCTCGCGCAAAAACCATCCGTTCGTATGCATCAACATGGCCGCCTTGCCCGAAACCCTGATCGAGAGCGAGCTCTTCGGCCACGAGAAAGGTGCCTTTACCGGGGCCGCACAGCAACGAAAGGGACGCTTCGAGCTGGCAAACGGTGGTACCCTCTTCCTGGACGAAATTGGTGACATCTCGCCTGCTGTGCAAGTCCGTCTGCTGCGCGTTCTCCAGGAGCGCTGCTTCGAACGGGTTGGCGGTGTCCAACCCGTCGAGGTTAACGTCCGCATCATTGCCGCTACCAGCGTCAACCTCGAAGAGGCCATTACCGGGAACCGCTTCCGCGAGGACCTCTACTACCGTCTCAATGTCTTTCCGATCCTCCTGCCATCCCTCCGCGAGCGCAAATCCGACATCATCCTGTTGGCCGACCATTTTGTGCATAAATACAACGAAGTGCATAATAAGAACATCAAGCGCATTTCCTCGGCCGCCATTAACATGATGATGGCATACCACTGGCCGGGCAATGTGCGGGAACTGGAAAACTGCATCGAACGGGCAGTGCTCACCAGCAATGACGACGTGATCCATGCCTACAGCCTGCCGCCTTCGCTGCAGACCGATGAACAGACCAGTACCCCCTTGCTGCCCCAGGCAGGTGCCGATCTCAAGGCGATGGTTCATACCTATGAGCGGGAAATCATCATCGACTCCCTCAAAAAACATCGCGGTAGTGCGGCCGCCGCCGCCCGCGCCCTGAACACCACCCAGCGCATCCTGAACTACCGCATCAAACAACTTCAGATAGACCGCGATCTGTACAAACACAGCAGCGAATCGCTTCGCAGAATGGATGGGTAAACATGTCGTCCCGAACCCACCAATGGTATGTACAAAAAAAGAACAAGGCACAATACGGGCCGGTCACGATGGACGAACTGGTCACCTGGGCCGCACAGTGCCGGGTCGTTGCCGGGAACTATATTTCCCGGGACCGCAAGACCTGGCAGGCCGTCGAAGAGCTGCCGGAACTTGCCATGGACTGGATCGCCCAACGCCACGACGGCAAGCAATATGGCCCGTTCCCACTTGCCGCCGTACCCGAACTGGTTGAACACGACGTCCTCCCCCGCGATGCCATACTTACCAATCGGCATGACGAGGAAACACGCCGCGTGCAGGATGTGCTCGAAGAGCTGACGTCCGAGCCAGCCCCCCAGGCGCCAGAAACCGAACCCTCCGAACAGGCCCCTGCCCCCCCCGAGACACACGCGGAACCATCCGCACCGCCCGAGGAGCCCCCCAAGCCCCCCGAGACCCGGCCCGACACACCAGAAACGGCCGCAACGGAAACACAACCAAATGACCACCAGCCCGAGATCGACAAACTGCAGGAACAACGCAAACAGCAGGCAGACGCCCTGCAGCAATGCCGCCGGCAGCATGAAGCGGAACAAAAACGCTTCGAGCAAGAACGCAGCGAATGGACCCGTTCCGTGGCAGACCTCAAAAAAACCATTGCCGCCCTGGAACAGGAACAGCGCGCAACCCTCGAAGCACAAGCCGGACAGCGCGACCAGGCCTTGGTGGAACTACGCAACCAAACCGCCTTTATGAAGAAAAACATTGCGGCATTGCAGGCCGAGCTGGCAACCGCTAAACTGGGGATTATGCAGCGCAGCCGGATGCTCAGAGCGGCGCTGGTCCTCATCACCATCCTGATCATGCTGCTGGTTGCCACAGCAAGCCGCAACGGCTGCCGCACGGCACCCGGCAACACCGACGCGCCAGACACTGACGGCATGCCGCCAGCCCCGTTCGAAACCCCGCTTCCCGCAGACGGCGACGCAACAGCGGCACCCCCGCCAAACACAGACACCAGCGGCACATCAACCTCTGCCGCCATACAGCTACCCACAATTACCGTGGAAGGCACCCACGTCCAGCCCGATGGTGCCCACGCGCTGCGCCTGCGCTTCGAACAAGGTATCTTCCGCTCCCTCGCAAACCTTTCCGATAGCGGCAAAGCGTCCCTGGATGCCCTCGCGCGCCAATTGCCCCCTCAACTCGAGGGTCTACATCTCGAAATCCGCGGGCATACCGATAACGTGCCGCTGCGCTCAAGCTCCGCCTTCGATAGCAATCAGGATCTGGCACAAGCCCGCGCCCAAGCCGTTGCCGAACACCTGATCCAGCGCGCCGGATTCCCCCCGGAAACCATCGATACCGTAGCTTCCGATACCGCGCCCTATCCCAACGATACCCCCGGAAACCGGCGCCGGAACCGAACCGTAACCATCCGCATCCGCAAGCGCTAACCCGGGGGGGGTGGCGAATGGCACGTGGATAAGCGTACTTCGTCTGGCGCAAACCACCTGTACCGCGTTACGTTAGGCCCCGCAGCACTTCTTGTGCTTACGCCCACTGCCGCAGGGGCACGGATCATTGCGTCCGATCTTGGGCTCTTCCCGCCGGTACGGATCCACTCCGATAACACGCCCCCCCGCATACACCCATTGACCATCCTCTCGCGTAAACCGGGCCCGCTCATGATGCGCTTGCTCGGCATCCTCCAATGTATACCGCGCAACAAATTCCACCACCCCATCGCTGTCTTCCGGCCCACCCGCTTCCGTCGATACAATCTCCAGCCCGCTCCATTCCGCCTTCTTCGACCATGCGCGCGCACCATCCGCGTCAAACGTTTCGCGCTCGGATACCCGCAAGGAACTGCACAAAAAATCGATTTCGCCCTGGACATACGCCGTATAGCGGGCCCGCATCAATGCTTCTGCGGTTGCTGCCGGTTTCTTGCCCTTTACAATTTTCCGGCAGCAATCGGCATACGTTGCACCACGACCGCACGGACACTGTTCATCTTTTTGCACACACCCTCCCGTCCGGGCTTCTCGCCCCTCAAAACAACCGTAAATCCTTCAGCGTCCGGCTGCCCGGTTTGCGCTGATCGCGGAACAAACGCTCCTCGATCTTCCGCTCCAGCTCAACTGGAATAACAAAATCATCCATGTGGTCCTGCCCCTGGATGACAAGCGAATACCGCACCGTCACCTCCGGGCCATCACCCCCCAGAAACCCCACCAGCAAGGCATCACGCCCGTCCGCCAATCGCGCTCCTACGCGCACTTCTTCGCCCGTCTTCCAAATACCGGACCAACGCAGTATTTCAACATCGGCACTCATACGCGTCCCTCCCCTTCTGACCGCACGATTCTGCCCAAAAACACCAGAACCCTTCCATCTGGCAGCATCATACGTATCGTACCGCAGTTTGTCTACCCGCTTTTCCCGCCCTGCCCGAAATCCCCTTGTACTCTCACCCGAAACCTGCTTGCATACCACCTGCTTCCTATCGTTCTGTTTTTCATGATCCAACACACACAATTTCCGTACACGTTGCAACCCGTGCATCCAATAAACATTCCCCCAAAACCCTTCGATTACAGGCATCAGCATGCATACCGCAAAATCAACCGTATTTCTGCAAGTCAAGCCCCAGACGCCCCCCACGAACCCTACGCCCCCGCCACAATCGGAAGGTGCCGTCGCACCCCCCCCCCTCATACAGCCATCCGACATGAACTCGCTACGGCACAACTATCTCAGCATCCTGCGTGCACGGGGCATCTATTACCCCGTAGCGTATCAGTTTCCCCGTCTGCTCGGTTGCGGCCACCAGGGCCATGTCTTTCTCGGATTGCGGCAGGGCGCCCGCGGCTGCATCACCGAAAACGCCATCAAAATCTATAACCCAAGCCTGTATGCATCGCCCGAGGACTACTGGACCGACATGGGCCGCATCGCCGCACAGATCTCCCGCATGCAACGCATCCAGAGCCCGAATATGGTGTCGCGCCACTCCTATGAGGAAACCTGTGGCATCGGATATGTGCAGATGGAATCGATTGACGGCCTCGACCTCGCCCGCCTCATGCAACGCAACATTCTCGAAATCGCCCACACCCGCAGTAGCCGCGACGAATGGAACAAATTCAGCCAAACCGTATTCCGGCTCGACCGCAACGTGCTGCGCCTGCAACCCGGTTTTGTCATTTATCTGCTGCGGGGCATCCTGCGCGGGCTTGAACGCCTGCACGCTCTGGGCTTCCTGCACTTCGACCTTAAACCCGGCAATGTCATGGTCGACCGCCTCGGTTCCGTCAAAATCATTGACTTTGGACGTGCCGTCATGGTCGACGAAAGTGTCTCCTTCCTGTTCGGATCACCCGCGTACATGGCACCCGAAACCCATCGCCTCGAAAAAGGGTCGCCCCAATCCGACCTGTTCAGCCTCGGGCTCATTGCACTGGAATTGCTGCGCGGTGAGCCGCTCGTAACCGCCGACGCCTCCCCCGATCGGTTACTGGAGGCCAAGCTGCATGTGGCCGGGCAACTGGAAGCCATTCTGCCGCACTACGTAACCGAAAACCACAATCTGGTTACCATTCTGCACAACCTGCTGCATCCGGATCCGCACTGCCGGTACGCCAGTGCCCGCGATGCCGAAATCGGCAACGAGGGCCTGGTCGTTGTCGACAAACAACTCATTCAGGCCGGTCTCGACACCGAGTATGCACGCGATCTCTCGGACTACCTTGCCAAGCTCGTCAATCCCCAGACCCAGCGCATCGAATCCCCGCACCTCGACGATATCGAAGCCGACTAGCCTTGCCGTGCAATCAGCAGGTTCAGGCGGCGCGCAAACGCCGCCGGATCCTTGATCTTGGACCCCTCGGCAATGATCGCCTGGTCCAGCAGCAAGTGCCCCAACTCCAGCACATCACCCGAATCAGCATCCCGCGCATATACCTCCTGCAGGGCCTTGACCGCGTCATGCTCCGGATTGAGCTCCAGGATGCGTGGAGCCGACACATCGCCCCCGCCCATCTGTTTCATCAGGCGCTCCATCTGCGCATTCATCTGCCCTTCCTCCGCAACCAGGCAAGCCGCACTCTCGCGCAGGCGACCCGAAAGCCGCACATCCTTGATATCCTCCTTCAGCCCCTCGCGCAGCTTTTCCAGCAGCCCTTCGTACGCCTTCTTATGTTCCTCCGGCACCTCGGGGGTATCCGCCACCCCGCCCTGGTCAATCGCCTTCAGCGCCTTTTCCTTGTAGGTGCCCAGCGCATCCGCAAAAAACGGATCAATCGGCTCATCCAGCAACAGGACATCCTGACCACGCTCCTTGAACACCTCGAGATACGGTGACTGCCGCAAACTCTCGATCCGATCCCCGCAAAGGTAGTAGATCTCCTTCTGATCATCACCCATCTGACTGACATAATCATCCAGCGTCAAGTACTGCCCCGGTTCCGTCCGCAGCGACTGGAACAACAACAGCCCCGCCAGCTTCTCCCGGTTCGCATAGTCCCGCGCCACCCCTTCCTTCAGGGTTGCACCGAACGCAGCAAAAAACTGCTTGTACTTGTCGTACTCCTTCGTCTTCAGGTCCTGCAGCTCCCCGAGCACACGGGTCACGAGGTTGCTCTGGATCTTACGCACAAGCGGATTATCCTGCAGCATCTCGCGCGACACATTCAGCGGGAGATCCGAGCTATCCACCACGCCCTTCACAAACCGCAGATACTGTGGCAACAGATTCTCGCAGGCATCCGTGATAAACACGCGGTTCACGTACAGGTGCAGGCGCGGCTTTGGCTCCGTTGTAAAGTAATCAAACGGACGCTGGGCCGGCAGGAACAACAACGCCTTGAACTCCAGCGTGCCCTCGGCACTGTAATGGATCGTGTGCAGCGGATCCGTGAAGTCATGCGAGACATGCTTGTAGAACGACGCATAATCCTCGTCCTTGATCTCATCCTTGCTTCGCAGCCACAGCGCCTTGCGCGTGTTGACCGTTTCCTCCTTCAGCTCCTTCTTGCCGTCCTTCTCCTCTTCCTCAACCAGAACAATCGCATGCTCCACAAAATCCGAGAAGCGCTTCACGAGGTTACGCAGCTCCCAGCCTTCGAGAAACGACGTAGCATCCTCATGCAGGAACAGGATCACATCCGTACCATGCCCATCACGCTCCGCATCCTTGACCGTAAACTCACCCTTGCCGCGCGACTCCCAGCAAACCGCTTGCGCCCCTGGCTGGGCCGACTTCGTCACAACCCGCACCTTGTCCGCCACCATGAACGCCGAGTAGAACCCAACCCCGAATTTCCCGATCAGCTCCGGTGCCGAGGCCTTTTTAGATGCCTTCAACGTCTCCAGGAACGCTTTCGTCCCCGAGCGCGCAATCGTGCCCAGCTCATGCACCAGCGTGTCCTCCGTCATCCCGATCCCGTTGTCCGAGATCCGCAGCGTGCCAGCCTCCTTATCCGGTACCAGACGGATCTGCCACTCCGTATCCGCATCCGCCAGCCCCCGGTCCGTCAAGGCCTCATACCGCAGCTTATCGATCGCATCACTCGCATTGCTGATCAACTCCCGCAGGAATACCTCCCGGTGCGAGTACAACGAATGCACAATGATATCCATCAACTGGCTTAATTCCGTCTTGAACTTCAATTTTCGTGTGGCCATACCTATACCTCTCCTTATCACAATGTTGTATCTGCCCTTTGCCGGTTATCCCTATCCCAACCGGCCATGCTTTCCATCCCAGGCCAGTACCTCCTGAAACGCAGCTTGCGACTTATACTAGAACTCCCACCAAATTGCAACCCCGCGA
>CAZRCN010000101.1:0-9449 GCA_964598575.1 uncultured Victivallales bacterium
TCGTACACATACTCGTACACGCATATCTCTCTGCTCTCAATGCCCCCGAAGTTTCACCCCCGCATCATCTTGGCCGCCCAACTGCCCTTACTAGCGGCGCTCCAGGGGGGGCTATGTGGGCGGGAGTGCGGCCAGGGTGGCTTGCACGACGGATGCGACCGGGATGGAGGCGATGCAGGGATTGTCAGGGTGTGCACAGACCTTGCGGCGGCGGCAGCGGCAGGGTTCGGGGGCCTGCAGGATATGGTGGTTGTGCCCGTAGGGTCCGATACGGATGGGGTCGGTCGGGCCAAAGAGAACGACAGTCGGGGTGCCGATGGCGGCTGCCATGTGAACGGGGCCGGAGTCGTTGGCAATGAGAACATCGGCGGCAGCAAGTTCCGCGCCCATCTCCGGCAGGCTGGTCTTGCCGCATAGGTTACGGCAGGGGCCATGTAGCGCTTGTGCGATGGTCCGGCAGGCGTCCAGCTCCGTCTGCCCCGGCCCTCCCAGCAGGGTGATCGTGGCACCGGTTTCGGCCTGCAGCGTCCGCGCAACTTCAGCAAAACGGGCAACCGGCCAGTTTTTGGAGGGCCAGCGTGAGATGGGCGCGATCGCAATATTCGGGTGCCGGGGGGCAGGGCTGGTCCCGGCGTCGGTGGGGAAGGTGACCGGGAATTGTATGTCGTCCGTACGCGGGAGTTCCAGGGCATCGACAACATCGAGCAGTTGTTCAACGGCATGGCGTTCCAGGCGCCTGGGGCCGACTACACGATGGTAGAGCAGCCGTGAGCCCTCGCGATGGAAGGAGGGGCCGATGCGGAGGTTGCTGCGGGCAGCCCGCGCTACCAAGGCACTTTTTAGCAGACCCTGCAGGTCGATGACCCAATCGTAGGCTTCAGAGCGCAGCTCGCGTAGAAACGGTTGTATGTCCTTTGCGAGGCTGTTACGCGGAAAGGGTATGACGCGATCCACATCGGGAAAGCATGCCACAAGCGAGGCATAGGAGGTGTTGACGCACCAGTCCACACTGGCTCCCGTGGCGGCTTTTAGCATGTGCACCGTTGGCAGCGCGTGAAAGACATCGCCGAGGGAACTGAGTTTTATGATGAGGATGCGCATGGTACTCGTATCTGTAAGGGTCTGAATATTGCCTATAACTTCGCCGTTTTCTTAACAATTCCCCATTAGAGATTCGCGTGTACGAGTACGTGTAGGAGTACGGATTTCTCCCAATGCCACCTCGTACTCGTACACATACTCGTACACGCATATCTCTCTGCTCTCAACGCTCCCGAAGTTTCACTCATGTATTATCCGGGTCTCCAACCCCGGGGCCCCGACTAGACTGTAACTTTATTCAAAACCACAATATGGAGTAGTTTTCTCAGAATGCTACCACAATTCATTTTCAATATCCAATATCCAACAAGGAATATCCAATGTCCAAATAAGAGCGAATATTGTGCATGGTTAGCCTTTAGGCTTCTCATGTTCTCCTCTCGCACACTTGTTCGGTTGGATATTCCTTGTTGGATATTGGATATTCGGTTCTCAAGTTTCACCTCCGTATTATCCGAGCGCGCTCGGGGCTGAGGCTAACCAGTACCTTCATTGTTTTCCACTCTTACCCGACCCACTTCGTCGCAACTCTTAACCGGATACCCTTACCCGACCCGCTTAACCGACGCGCCAAATCCGTTGCAAGTGAGTCGATTAAGGGTATCAGGCTTCGCTGCGCTTCGCCGTGACACGTCCGAGTAAGGGTGGCGGTTAAGGTATGCGAGTAAGTGTAAAAAGTTTCAAGCATGTATTATCCGGGCGCGCAAGTGCCCTTACTGGAATCTCGATGGGTACCGTTTATCCGAGGGCGAGCATGGTGAAGACCATGACAAAGATGGCAACGGTCTCGATGATACCGAGGGCAGCGAGGTAGTTGGTAAAGCCTTCGCCGGTTTCGGCGAGGGCGTCACTCCCGGCAGCACCGGCGCGTCCCTGCAGCCAGGCGGAGGTAGCCATACCGAGTCCGGCAAGGATACCGGATGCCACCAGACCCTGCCAGGGGGTGTCGGGGCCGACTTGCTCTGCCATGGCAAACATCAGCACAATGCCGTAGATGGTCTGGGATAGGGGTGCCCCGACAAAGGTCAGCAGCATAAAGGGTGCGGCCTTGCCCTGGGCATAGCAGCGTTTCCAGGCTCCGATGGCGGCGGCCCCGGCAGATCCGGTGCCCAAGGCGGATCCGATCGCGGCAATGGCCAATGCTGCGATACCCCCGACCTGTCCGAGTGACTCATTCAATGTGATGATGGTTTCTTCCATGACTGCTGACTCCTTTGTTCGTGTAGCCCGGGGCAACGTGCCCCGTCGTTATTGTTTGTTTTGCGTGATCGGTGCAAAGGGCGCATACGCAAACCCTTTCCATTCCATGTTTTTATGCAGCGAAAACTCGAGTGTATTGAGGCGGACGCCATGCACGAGGATACCGAGGGCGCAGAGCAGGATGTTGAGGCCATGCCCCAGCAGCAGGATGATGGCAACCAGGGGCACCGTCCAGATGCGATCCAGTCCGATCTGCATGGCCATGTCGTTAAAACTGGCGGCAACGGAAAGGGAGGCCATGCCAACGGCAAAGAGCCGGATGTAGGAGACGATATCGACAAAGCAGTTCACGATGCTGAGCGGGAACATGGCATGGTGGATCCATTCGGTTTTGAAGTCTTTCGGGGCTGTCATGAACAGCACGATCAGGAGGATGGATCCCAGCAGGAGGGGTAGGAAGAAGGCCGGCAAGGGCTGCTGCAGGACCATGTTGAGCGCGGTAAAGAACATGGACCAAACCAGGCCGATCCAGCCGAGCTGGGATAAGGCTTTCAGCGAGGGCGCGAGCGCAATGGCATTCCAGGTATGGGCGATGCTCAGGTGAATGGCCCCGATCAGGAAGCAGAGCCGAATGATGGTATTACGGGATTCCGGGCCACTGAGTAGATCCCATTCGAGGGTCTGGAGCGGCCCGGGCAGGGCACCGGTGGGAATACCGAACCAGTTCCCCGTGATGGCGCCCCAGAGGAGGGTACAGCCGCTCAGGATACCAAATAGCACGAACGGATAGGCAGGGGCCTTGGGTAGTTTCAACCGGGCCAGGAGGGTGAGGGCCAGGAAGAGAAGACCGTAGCCGGCATCGCCGATGAGAATGGCAAAAAAGATGCTGAAGAAGACGAGAAACACGCCACTGATATCGGACTCACGATAACCGGGCAGGATCGAGAGCATTTGCAGGACGGCCTTGATGGGGCGAATCCAGGCTGGCAGGTGGAGCAGGGTAGGTACCTCTTCGCCGGGCTCGGGGTCGCGTGTTGCCAGTGCCCACCCGTGCCGGGCGGCGGCAGCCGACATGGCTTGCACTTTGTTTGCCGGGCAGAATCCTGAAAGGGAACGTAGGTCTCCGTGCTCGGACAAGGCGGCGTGTACGCGGGCAAAGGCGAGGGCTTCCTGGCGTTGGTCCCATTCGGCCTTCAGGGCCGGGGTATGGTGCGCCCATTCGTCGAGTTCGCGTTCGACCTGCTTGAGGTCCTGTTGCAGGCGCGCGTCGGTTTGCTGCAGCGCGCGAAGGGATTCGTGGGGGAGATGGGTGACCGTTCCGTCCATTTCAAAGTCGTGCTGGGCTACTGCGGCAAGGTAGGTGCCTTGGCGCATATGGGACAATTCGTGCAGGAGCACGCCGTCAGGCACATCCAGCTCGTGGGGATCCTGCGCCCGGAGGAGCTTGACGTGGATGCCATTGCGACGCAGGTCCTCCAGGGCGGCCGGTTCGAATTGCCCGAACGGTTTTATCGCCTGGATGGCAAGGCGGCATTGGTGGTGCTCTTCCTCGATGTCATGCAGCCGTTGCTGGAGGCCATGCACCTTTTCCACGATATCATCCCCGTCCACGGTATCGGTTTTTGGTTTGCGGGGGTGGACCGGACGCTGCTCCAGCGTATAATATGCGGCTTCGGCTTTCTGGGTTGCGTCCTTGAGGTCGGATACGGTCTCTTCCTGTATCTCGCCCATGACGACGTGCAGCAGTCCTAGCTGGCGCAGCTCATGCAGCGCCGATTCTGCATCCTGGGCGAGGCATAGCACGGAAACATGTTTCATGGGTACGATCATGCCGCAACTCCTTCCGCGGATCGGGCTGCATCCGCTTGGGCAGCCTGCTTCTCGGTGCGCTTCTTGGCTAGTTTCCCTCGCGCTACCGCCGCGGTCTGCTCGTCGCCCAGGAAGATCTTGATGGTCCGGATGTTTTCCTTGCATTCCGGGATCTTGACTTTTTCAAAGAGGTTGACGCGCTGGGATGTTGTGCGAAGCTCTTCCTGCACGCGGGTTTTCTGTTCCTCGAGGATACGGATGGCGACGCGCTGGCGCAGCATGGCATCGAGCCGTTCCTGGGCATCATCAATCCAGAGGGGGGTCAGGAAGGCATCGGTCTCGGGGCGTTGCAGTTGGACATCCTCCAGTACCGGGATGCTGACGCCGGCAATATTACCCTCGCTGGTTGCAATGTTCTGCAGGACCAGCTTGGCTTCCCCGGATTCCGGGGTGGCAAAGAGCTGTACCCATGTGCGCAGGTCTTCGGCCATCTTGTCGAACGCCTCTTGCTCGGTCTGAATCTGGTTGCTGATCTGCGAGATCTCAGCCTGCAACTGCTGCTTCTTGAGTTGCAGCATGGGCAAAAACCGCTGGAAGCGCCGCAGGGCTTCCTGCTGCGCTTTGAGCTCGTTCTTGGTATGTTTGATCTTTGCCATGGCCCGGGTTCCTATTGCTTGTCGGTTTCAGGCTCGGCCGGTTGCTGTTGCTCGTCCTGCGGTTGGGGGGCGGGTGCTTCGGCTGTGTCCGGGTCGGCTTTGGGCCAGAATTGCTCGATGAGTTCGGACTGGATGCCCGTTTCGATCGGATCGAAGCAATCGGCGAGCATCTGCCATCCGCGGTCGAGGGCTTTTTCGAGCGGGATATTGACGGAAAGGTCCATCATCTCCTTTTCGAAGCGGTGCCCGTATTTCAGGAGTTTCTGGTCCCAGGCACTCATCCGGAAGCCCATGGTTTGCTTTTCGAGAGCTTCCCGGTATCCGGCAAAAAGCTGGATGAGGGTGTCCATGATGACGCGGTGGTCTTCGCGGGTATCCTTGTTGACCTGCTGTTTCAGACGGCTGAGGGATCCAAAGGGCTCGATGCGGCTATCGCGCAGGTAGAACTGCCCTTCCGTGATGTAGCCGGTGTTGTCGGGCACGGGGTGGGTGACGTCGTCGCCCGGCATGGTTGTGGCGGCCAGAATGGTAATGGAGCCGGCCGTATCAAAGTCGACCGCCTTCTCGTAACGGGATGCAAGCTGGCTGTAGAGGTCGCCGGGATAGCCACGGTTCGAGGGAATCTGTTCCATCGTGATGGCAATTTCCTTCAAGGCATCGGCAAAGTTGGTCATATCGGTCAGCAGCACCAGAACGCGCTTGCCCTCAAGGGCAAACTGCTCGGCGACGGCCAATGAGACATCTGGCACCAGCAGGCACTCGACCACGGGATCTGCGGCCGTGTGCACGAACATGACGCTGCGGGATAGGGCTCCGCTCTCTTCCAGGGTATCGCGAAAATACAGGTAGTCATCGTGTTTGAGGCCCATGCTGCCGAGAACGATCACATCCACTTCGGCCTGCAGGGCAATGCGGGCGAGCAGGGGATTGAAGGGCTCACCGGCACGGGCGAAAATGGGCAGTTTCTGGCTTTCGACGAGCGTATTGAAGACGTCGATCATGGGGATGCCGGTCCGGACCATGTTGCGCGGGATAATACGCTTGGCGGGGTTGACGGAGGGACCACCGATGTCGACTTCCCCGCCATGCAGGCCCGGACCTTTGTCGCGCGGTTGTCCCGCGCCCGTAAACACCCGCCCCAGCAGGGCATCGGAGAACGGAATCTGCATGGGGCGTGCCAGAAACCGGACCTTGGCATCGGTTGCTACACCCCGGGCACCGGCAAAAACCTGCAGGGAGACTTCATCGTTATGCAGCCGGATTGCCTGGGCCAGCGAGGTGCCGATCCGCGAGCTGACTTCGGCCAGCTCGCCGTACTTGATCCCGGTGGCATGCAACGTAATGACGTTGCCCGCAATATTATCGACTTTATGGTAGAGTTTATTCATCTTTCGTAACCTCCGATACCAGCTTACGCAGCTTTTCCTCGATGGAGTTGAATTCGGCATCGCCCATGCTCGAACGGTTCCAGTCCTTATGGAGCTGGGTGAGCTTGTGGAAGAAGTGGCGGGCCTCTTCCTTGTCCGTAAACTGCATCGGGGTTTGCAGGAATTCGACGGTAACATCGAACACCTTGCGCTGCCGATCGGCATCCGTGACGGCATCTACGGGGTCGAACCCGCTCTGCTGCAGATAGACGGAATCGAGATATTCGCCCTTGAGGTGGACCAGGAAATCCTCCATGGAGGTGCCTTCCTCGCCCACGACTTTGATCATCTGCCCGATCTCGTTGCCGCGCAGCAGAATCTCACGGGCGGTGGCCACGCGTTCGGGATCAACGACGCCCGGATATTTGGACCAGGAGTCGACGGGATCGATGGCGGGATAGCGCCGCGCATCGGAGCGCGTGCGGGACAGGCCGTGGAAAGCACCCACCACTTTGAGCGTGGCCTGGGTGACGGGTTCATCAAAGTTGCCGCCCGCGGGGCTGACGGTGCCGCCGATGGTGACGGACCCAATCGCGTCATCCTTCAGGCGTACGATCCCCCCGCGTTCGTAAAAGGAGGCAATGACCGATTCCAGGTAAGCGGGAAAGGCTTCTTCACCGGGAATTTCCTCGAGGCGGCCCGAGGTTTCGCGCAGGGCCTGGGCCCAACGGGAGGTGGAGTCTGCCAGCAGGAGCACATTCAGCCCCATCTGGCGATAATAGCCGGCGAGGGTAACGCCGGTGTAGACACTGGCTTCACGCGCTGCGACAGGCATCGAGCTGGTATTGCAGATGATGACCGTTCGCTCCATGAGGCTCTTTCCGGTGCGTGGATCGGTGAGCTCCGGGAATTCCCGCAGCGTTTCGACGACCTCCCCGGCGCGCTCCCCGCAGGCGGCAATGATGACGATATCCACATCGGCATTGCGGCTGGTGAGCTGCTGCAGCACGGTTTTGCCGGCACCAAACGGCCCGGGAATGCAGTAGGTGCCTCCACGGGCAACCGGGAAGAACGTGTCCACCGAGCGGATTTTGGTGATAAGGGGCTCATCGGGCCGTAGCCGCTCGGAGTAGGCCTCAATCGGTATTTTTACCGGCCAGCGCTGCATAAGGGCGACATCTTCGGTATTGCCGTTGGCATCCTTGAGGGTGGCTATGGTGTCTGTCACCGTACATGAGCCGGCTTCGCTGATGCTCTCGACGGTCCAGTCGCCGTCCAGCCCGAACGGCACCATGATGCGGTGCTCGAAGATGCCTTCGGGCACGGTGCCCAGGGTTTCCCCGGCCGTCAGGACATCGCCTTGCCTGGCCTTGGGCGTAAAGTCCCATTTCGTATCGCGCGGCAAGGCATCGAGATAGACGCCGCGTTGCAGGAAAAAGCCGCATTTTTCGGCAAGGCGGGGCAGGGGGTTCTGCAGGCCGTCATAGATCTGGGATAGCAGGCCGGGGCCAAGCTCGGCTGAGAGCAGCCCCCCGGTAAACTCGACGGTATTGCCAATACCCAGGCCGGTAGTGTCCTCGAATACCTGCATGTCGGCCAGCCGTCCCCGGATCCGCACCACTTCGCACATCAGGCGGAGATCATCGAGATGCGCATACCCCACTTCGTTCTGGCTGACGGCACCCTCGAAGGCTACTGTAATCATGTTGCCGTTGACCCCGACAATGTTGCCGCTTGTTTGCTTCATCTGACTTCAACCTCGCTTACGCGCCGCTTGCTGCGGCAATTTCTGGTTCTTCGTCACGGGATCCATGATCGCGTGCCGGTTGTTGTTCGATTGTCTGGCGGGCTTGCTGCCAGCCGGCCTCCGCATCCATGCGGGTCCAGCGCTCTGCGATCCGGCGCTTGAGGGCGTAGGCTAGCACAACGCGGAAGGAAAACGGATCCACCCCCTGCAGATCGTCGAGTACCGACCAGCGGACCTGATCCAGGGCTCGTTCACGTTCCAGCGGGGCCTTCTGGTTGAGAATGGACTCCAGATCGGCTTCCATCCAGGCGAGAAAGCCTTCGTGGGTGCGCAGGTACCGGCCGGGATCGGTATGTTTGCGTGTGCCCCGCATTCGCACGATGGCATTGCGTAGTTGGACTTCGTGATTGCGCCAGGCACGGCTAAACGGGTGGGTGGCAGCTACCGGCGGCAGGGGGTGTACCAGCAACTGGGTGAGATGTTGCAGGTCGCGGTCGGACATCTGGGCCTCGCACTGCGCCAGGAATTCCTCTTCGGAAAGGGGCGGACGCTCCATTTCCAGGTGCGGCAGGCTGCTTATCAGGTAGAAGTAGCTCATGTCTGATCCGAATCGGCATCCTTGGGGTTCATGGCTTGCTTCACGATGGCTCCCAGCTCGGGCCGTAGAATCGCGAGGAAAGCGTCAATCAGGGTCTTATCCGTAAAATCGTGTTCAATGCCCTCATCCCGCAGCACAACCGAAAAGCCGGATACGATGTTGCGGGACCCTTCGACCTTGAGGCCGTTCTTCATCTGCCCGGATAGCTCCGTGAGCAGGAAATCAACAACGTCCTGCTTCTGCTTTTCGTTGAGGAGCACATCCAGTTGCGGGGCATCGTCGCTCTTGCTGTAGGCGAGGATCACGTCACGGAGCAGGGTCTGGAATTCGGGGCCGGACATGGCATCTGCAGCCGCTTTTTGCAGCATGCCGGCAAAGAGCCGCTCGACGGCATCGGATACGGATAGCACCACATCGCGTGCTGCCTGCTTGACCGCACTAATACTACGTTGTTCGAACGTCTGGGCCTCTTCCTTGGCCCGGGCTACGATCTCTTGTGCCTCCGCTTCGGCTTGCTCGCGGTGTGCTTTGGCTTTTTGTCTGGCTTCCTCGAGGACGGCATTCGCTTCGGATTCGGCACGATCGAGCCCTTCCTCACGGATGCGGTCTAGCAGTCCTTGCAGTTCTTCAGCCATGGGATCCATCCTTCGTTATGCGGTCCTAGAAATACATCTGTCGCCAGCTCTGGCAAAACGTTCCAGAAAGGAAGCACAGCTATGCCCGAATTGCAAGCCATCAGTGCAGGGGACTTTCCCCATTTTCATGATGACAACTGCGGGCTTTCGTTGCGCGCGGGGTTGTTTTCAGGTGTCTTGAAGTACCCAAATTCCGTTATGTGCCCCAGTCAAGTTCTTTTGGGCGCATCTGTGTTTCGTTGCCGATATGTACGATCCCACCGGCTTTATGCCGGTTGGTAAAGAAAGTTTGGCTCTTCCGCAGAATCTGTGGGTTCGTTTTAGTCATTTCGTGGC
>CAZRCN010000102.1:0-4697 GCA_964598575.1 uncultured Victivallales bacterium
TGGCCATGTGCCACGAAATGACTAAAACGAACCCACAGATTCTGCGGAAGAGCCAGGAAAAAGGACGTACGCACCTTTTCTCAACTTCCTTCACTACCGGGATAAACCCGGTAGGATCGCACCAAATAAAAGTTTCTCGCCCGCATTATCTTGGCCGCCCAAGTGCCCTTACTACCCAGTACCGGCAAGGCAAGCCCACGCGATGCGCTTCCGTGCGTAGGTCTCCCGGCACCCGGCATGCCTGATTCTTGTAATGCCGTAAGGCTCTGCTGCGCAATGTGATCCCGCAACGTGTCTCTTTCTCCCCATTTACCCTCGGAAAACGATGACGGGCGACGATGACGGTGAACGATGGGGAGGGTTTCCTCGTAATCCGTAATCGTCGCCCGTAATCGTCCGCCGTTTCTCCGTGCAGAACCGTGACAAAAGAATCAGTCCTGGGCACCCGGCATGCCGCACGATTTTTTCCTGACAGCTCCGCCTACTCGTGCTAGCGTTGCAACTGGATTTCACAAATCACATACACTTGAAAGGAACGATCATGCGAAGTAATACGATCAAAGCCGGTCCCGAGCGTGCCCCGCATCGCAGCCTCCTGCGAGCAACCGGACTCAAAACCGAGGACATGGCCAAACCCTTCATTGCGGTTTGCAACTCCTATGACCAGATTGTGCCCGGGCACGCCCACCTTGACCAAGTCGGCAAGCTGATCAAGCGAGCGATCATCAAAGCGGGCGGGGTACCGTTCGAGTTCAACACCATCGGCATCTGCGACGGTATTGCCATGGGCCATGGCGGTATGAAGTACTCGCTCCCTTCCCGCGATATTATTGCCGACTCGGTCGAGGCCATGCTCAAGGCACACTGCTTCGATGCCGTCATCTGCATTCCGAATTGCGATAAGATCGTCCCCGGTATGATCATGGGGGCGCTGCGTGCCAATATTCCCACGATTTTCGTCAGTGGCGGCCCCATGGCTGCCGGGCATATGCCGGATGGCAAAGCCATCGACCTCGTCAGCGTCTTCGAGGGCGTGGCCGCCCACGGACAAGGTAACATCGCAGACAGCGAATTGCAGACGATCGAGGAAAATGCCTGCCCGGGCTGTGGTTCGTGCTCCGGGATGTTTACCGCAAATTCGATGAATTGCCTGTGCGAGGCCATTGGCCTCGCCCTGCCCGGCAATGGAACGATTCTGGCTAGGGACCCCAAGCGCAAAAGCCTGTTCCGCAAAGCTGCCAAACGGGTGGTAGAGCTGGCAATGGCCGGCGGCCCCCTACCCCGCGATCTGGTAACAGAAGCCTCGCTCGACAACGCCTTTGCCCTCGACATGGCCATGGGGGGGAGCACGAATACCGTCCTGCACAGCCTGGCCATTGCCCATGAGGCCGGAACGCCCTACGACTTGGAGCGTATTAACCGCATCGCTGCCAAATGCCCCAACATCTGCAAGGTCTCCCCTTCTTCACCATTCCATATCGAGGATGTCGACCGCGCGGGCGGCGTCAGTGCCATCTTGCGGGAGATCGGCCGCATCAAGGGCCTGCTGCACAAGGATACCCCGACCGTTACCGGCAAAACCCTCTGGAAGAATGTTGCCCGGGCCGCGATTCGCGATACAGCGGTTATCCACCCGCTCGATGCAGCCTACTCGACCGATGGCGGACTGACCATTCTCTACGGTAATCTCGCCCCCGAGGGTGCCGTGGTAAAAAAAGCCGGGGTTGCCGCCAACATGCTGACCTTTGAAGGAACGGCGGTGCTATTCAATTCCCAGGATGAGGCGTGCGAAGGCATTCTGGCCGGCAACGTACAGGCAGGCAATGTGGTTGTCATCCGGTACGAGGGCCCGAAAGGCGGTCCCGGCATGCAGGAAATGCTGGCCCCTACCTCCTACATCATGGGGCAGGGGCTGGGCGAAAGCGTTGCCCTCATCACCGATGGACGATTCTCCGGCGGCACCCGCGGGGCCTGCATCGGGCACATTTCCCCCGAAGCTGCCGAGGGCGGGCTGATTGCCTTACTGGAAGATGGGGACCGGATCCGCATCAATATTCCCGAACAATCCCTCGATGTGCTCCTGGATGCGGAAACCCTGGCAGCGCGTAAAGCCGCCTTTATTCCGCCCCCGCCACGCGAGGTGGATGGCTACTTGCGGCGCTACAGCAAATCCGTCTGTAATGCCGCAACCGGTGCCATTCTAGCGTAATTTGTACCTTCCCTGTTTTCCTAACAATTTGCCACAAGAGATTTGAGTGTACGAGTGCGTGTAAGAGTACGGAAATCACCCAGTTCCCTCACCGTACTCGTACACGTACTCGTACGCGCCGATCTCCCCACTCCCAACGCTCTCGAAGTTTCAAGATGCATGATCTTGGCCGCCCAAGTGCCTTAGCTAGGAAGCAACAAGGATGTGCGCATGAAGATAAAGGTTCATCGCCCGCTGTATCGCTACCGCTTGCGGTACTGCGGGCTAGTTCTGGCAGCCTTCGGCTTGCTGGCAGGCGCACTGCCCCCCCGCCAACTGCGGGCTGAGACAGAAGCGACGCCGCAGGAGCAGCACGACCTGTCCTATCGTACCTGGTCGAGCGTATCCGGGGATACGATCGAAGCGGCCTTCATCAACCTGCACCAAGGTCAACTCTCCCTGCTGACACGTCAGGGTGATCGCATCGTAATCCCCATGCATCGCCTCACCTGGCGCAACCAAATTACCGCGCGCCGCTTGGCCGATCTACCGGGGACAGACCCCAAGGCTCCCACCCAACCGCGTACCTTCCAAAACCAGCAGCCTGCGCCTGCACAGGTCTTTACGGCGTTCGGCCCCGCATGCGAAGTGCTGCTGATCGAGGCCATTGCAGGTGCAGAGCACGAAATCCTGGTCGCGATCTACACCCTCACCAGCGAAAACATTGCGAGCGCCCTGCTGGCAGCACTCGACCGCGGTGTGAAGATCCAACTTAAATATGATGTCAATCAAATGGAGACGGGGCGTATGCAGGAATGGATCTCCGCCCTGGAGAAGAATGGTGCCGCAGTTACCCCCATCAAAATATCGGGCTGGTACGCATCCATGCACCACAAGTTCTGCGTGCTCGACCAAACATCCGTCTTTACCGGATCCTATAATTTTACCGTTTCTGCCGCCACCACGAACGACGAAAATGCCGTCCTGATTCGCTCCGACCCCGTGGCGGCGGCCTTTTCCCGGGAATTTACCCGTATCCAGACCCGCTAGCATGTACCTAGTTGCTATTGAGCTGCGCTCCGAGTCGCTCTTCAGCGGCATGCTGCCGCAAGGGCTGGATCAAAGCATCGAGATCGCCTTCGATAACCCGGTCGAGACTGTAGAGGGAAAGCTGGATCCGGTGATCGGTCACCCGGCTCTGGGGGAAATTATACGTCCGGATACGGCCACTCCGGTCTCCCGTCCCGATCAGGGAGCGACGCTCGGCCCCCTGCTTTTCGGCTTCCTGCTTGCGCTTCAGATCCAGAATACGCGAACGCAGCACCCCCATCGCCTTCTCGCGATTGCGGTGCTGCGACTTCTCATCCTGGCAGGTTACGATCACACCTGTCGGTATATGCGTGAGGCGGACGGCGGAATCCGTTGTGTTGACGCTCTGTCCGCCCGGACCTGATGACCGGAAGATGTCGATCCGCACCTCGTCGGCAGGTATCTCCAAATCGTCTTCGGGCTGGGCTTCCGGAAAGACCGCAACGGTCGCGGCAGAGGTGTGAATGCGGCCCTGGGCTTCGGTTTGCGGCACCCGTTGCACCCGATGTGTCCCGCTCTCATAACGCAACAGGCCGTATGCTTGCTCGCCCTCAACGGTAAAAATCACTTCCTTGAACCCGCCTACCTCGTTCTGGCTGGCATCCACAATGCCCGTACGCCAACCCTTGGATTCAGCAAAACGACTGTACATCCGGAACAAATCCCCCGCAAACAAGGCCGCTTCGTCCCCGCCGGTCCCGGCACGAATTTCTACCACCGCATTACGGCTGTCGTCCGGATCGGGCGGTACCAGCCCCAAACGCAGTTCTTCCTCCACCTTGGGAAAGTCTGCTTCCAGCTCGGTCAGCTCCTGGGCGGCCATCTCGGCCAGCTCCGGGTCGCCGTCATCTGCCGCAAGTTCGCGATTCTCGGCTATGCGCCGCGTGAGATCCCGATAGCGCAGCGCAATCTCCGCGGTTGTCTTGAGGTAGGCATGCTCCTTGAGCAAATCGCGGTAGACGTTGGTATTGCCGACCGTTTCCGGACGCGAAAGCTCCGCCTCGATCTCGGGCAATCGCGACAGAATCTGGTCAACCATCTTCTCATCAATCATGACCGCTCTCCCGCTTTTCCTGCGAATGCCTTCGTTCTGCCAGAACCGTCCGCCCACGTCGTTGCACACAAACAAAAAGGGGCACGGACTGCAAGATCCGTCCCCCTCGTTTAGCGGCAAACACTACGCGTTGGTCTTGCGACCATACCGACGATTAAACTGCTCTACCCGACCCTCGGTGTCCAACATGGTGGATTTACCGGTGTAGAACGGATGGCAACTCGAGCACACGTTCACGTGCATGTCCTTGCCCGTCGATCCGACGTGCAACACATTGCCACAGGCACAGGAAATGGTCGTGGGGCCGTAGTTAGGATGTATGTCTTTCTTCATGTCTATATACCTCTGCGTGGTCAAAACAGCCAC
>CAZRCN010000102.1:4797-6410 GCA_964598575.1 uncultured Victivallales bacterium
GATGCGTTTACCCAGTGCCCAGATAGCGTTGCGCATTGGCAGCGAGCTGCCGGGCCAATGCCAGGGGGTGCTGGCCACGCCAATCCGCAAGCTGGTCGATCACCCGCACCAAGTCCTCAGCCGGCTGAACCGGTGCATCGGGTCGCCCGCCGACATCCGTTTCCACCAGAAGAAGGTTGGCGGGTACCGCACGAACCGCTGCCGGTGCTCGCTTTCCTATCGGTTCCGTATGGAACTGGAACGAGAGAAACATCTCGCGCCGTGTCAAGTCGGCCGCCATCTCGGGGCTACTGCGAAAATCGTGCACCAGCAGCGTGGGCCGTTGCCCGGACAGCGCATCCCATGCCGCCAGCAGATCCCCCCAGGCACGTACACAATGCACACTGACGGGCCGCCCCAGCTCACAGGCCAGCGACAACTGCCGGCAAAAGGCAGCGCGCTGCAGATCGGCGTCAGGACGCTCTGGCCCGTAATCGAGACCGATCTCGCCGACCAGTGCATCCGGTCTGGCAAGCAGGCATTGCCGCAACGTCTGCCAGGCATCATCGAGCCCCGCCTGCTCCAAAAACCAAGGGTGTACACCATAGGCGGGACGCAAGACCGGATATGCCGTGCAACTGGCGGTTACATCGGACCAATCGGCAGGCGATGTCCCGCAGCAAATACCTGCTGGCAGGGTGTCCTGGGGCCAGGCAGCGCCTTCTCTCCGCACCCGATGATAATGCCCATGCGCATCAAACAACGCATCGCGTACCTCGTGTCCATATGTTTTGTTGTACATTCCACTTGACCTCCTATCCCAAAATCGTTACCAAATACATGTCCTGTGGTGGGGGGACACAACAACATAGTATAGCATGAACTATGCCTTTTTGTAGAAAAAACGAGGAGATAGACACAGGAACGCAGGGGCAAATATGATAAGACAAGAGCCGTATTCCAATCCCCACCGGCTGATGTTGGTAGATGATCACCCTATCGTGCGGCAAGGCATGACCATGCTCCTGAACCAGGAACCGGATCTGACCGTATGTTCCGAAGTAAGCCAAGCCAGCGACGCGCTCGACCTCGTACCGATTGTTGCCCCTGATGCCATCGTGGTGGATCTTTCTTTGCTGGGAACGAGTGGGCTTGAACTCACCAAATGCCTGCGGGAGAAATTCCCGGACATCCCCACCTTGATTCTTTCCATGCACGACGAACAATTGTATGCCGAGCGAGCCCTGCGGGCTGGAGCACGTGGCTATGTCATGAAACATGCCCCCGCCGAAACCGTACTCAAGGCCATCCGGACGATTCTCGCAGGCGATATCTACATCAGCCCCGCTCTCGCAGCAAAGGGCGTACGGGAACGCCAAGAAAACGGCAGCGCGATCGATAGTGAGATCTTTGGCATCGATCGCCTCAGTGATCGCGAACTTGAGGTTTTCGAGCTCATCGGGCGCGGCTACACGACCCGCAACATTGCGGAAGCGCTCGAGCTCAGCGTGAAAACCATTGAAACGCACCGCGCCCATATCAAGCAGAAGCTGAAGCTGAAAAATGCCACCGAGCTGGTGCACCGCGCCTATCACTGGATGGATTCCGTGGGCAATACCTGAATGCCCCTTGCG
>CAZRCN010000102.1:6510-7622 GCA_964598575.1 uncultured Victivallales bacterium
ACCGGCTGGAATACCTGGAATGTCAGAAGCGTGCTTTCGCACGTTCTGATGCCGGAACGTTTTGCCATTACCCTCGGCATCAAAAGCTATCATAGCGGGCGTTGCCTGCGCGAGGCCTTGGCCGGGCGGAAAAAGGCAGCCCATCAGGGCGGGACATCCGGCCCCAGCGATATCGAGGACGTCAAGCCCGGCCCGCACGCCTATGACGGATCGTTCACGTCGTTGGAGATCGTGTGGGATGGCGTCAAGATCAGGGTGGAAACGGCTACGGAGCAGGACGACTGGTTTGCCGTGGTGACGCCACTGAACACCCAAGTAAAGACCGCCTGCCTCACGATTGAGGCGGGCGTGCTCTGGGGGGGAGCCGGATACGCCCGACGCGATGGAAACACGCTGGTGGTAGAAAATACCGGAAAATCCCTTTCCGTTGTCTCTTCCGGCGTCGTGCGCGATGAGCCGGTACCCGAGATCATGGGCCCTTACCTCATGCTGCCGCTGGAGGGCATGCTCTGCATCACCACGAACCCCGCCCGCCTGGACAAGACCGAGGCGATCGTGGCAACCGCGAAAACGACGTTTCTTGCCCGTCGCAAACAGGGCGATACCAAACGCCAGGACCTCTACGATGCCATGCAGATCTGTCTGGCATGGGACACCATCTACGACCCGTTCATGGATCGGGTGATCTCGCCCGTCAGTCGCGTCTGGAGCTGCAACAGCGGCGGCTGGGTCCTGTTCGACTGGGATACCTATTTTGCGGCCTGGATGGCCGGACGGGAAAGCAAGGAGCTGGCGTACGCCAACGCGATCGCCATCACCGACATGGTCACCGACCGTGGCTTCATTCCCTGCATGACCCGTGCCAACGGGTTGAAGACGGAAGACCGATCGCAGCCCCCCGTCGGATCCTTAACCGTCAAGGCCCTCTGCGATCGGTTTCACGAAACCGTTCTGGCCGAAGCGCTTTTCGACACCCTACTGGGCTGGAATCGATGGTGGGCCGAAAACCGCGACTGGGATGGGTATCTCTGCTGGGGCTCGAACCCCTATGAACCCCATGTCGGACACATCCTCGAAACCGTGGTGCTCAACACCAAGTTCGCCTCGATGCT
>CAZRCN010000102.1:7722-9297 GCA_964598575.1 uncultured Victivallales bacterium
GCAGGCCGAGCGGATGATCAACGAACACTTTTTCAACCCGGATGAATTCTGGGGTGACTGGATCCTGCCGTCCATCGCCCGCAACGACCCGATGTATCCCGAACAGAATTACTGGCGCGGGCGCATCTGGGCCCCGCAGAACTTCCTGGTCTATCTCGGCCTGCGCAACTACGATCTGCCCCAGGCCCGCCGGGCACTCGTCGAAAAATCGGAAGCCCTATTGCTCCAGGAATGGCGTGCGCTCGGTCACGTCCACGAGAACTACAACGCCGACACCGGCACCGGTTGCGGCTCCGACAAGGACAACAGCGACCCCTTCTACCACTGGGGCGGCCTGCTGGCCCTGATTTCCCTCATGGAGACCGAACCCAACGCCTGACCACCCAACACATGGCACGCACCAACGCCTATTGAACAGAACCAGGCGTGGACAGTACGTGCCACGAGGGCGAACGATCAGAATGGCAAGCTGATCCCGACCGTGGCACTATGCTGGTACATGCTAATGCGTGTGCCCTGGGTGAAACCTGGCACGGAATCGGTCCGCTCTTCCTCAAAGGCGTGCGTGTAGGCAGCATGCAGCACCAACGGATCAAAGTTCCACGAAAACCCGGCCGTTGCGTGCGTTTCCATAATAGCCGGGAACAGGGCATTGGCAAAGACAGCCTCATCACCGATCGGGGACGTACCATGCGAAACACCCGTCCGCAGCGTGAGGGCATCCCCTGCTTCCCAGATGGCTCCCGCTTTCACAATGTGCTGGTCCTCCCAACCGAATTGGTCCCCGAGTACATCCAGCTGCCCCCAGCCAATCCACTGGTAGTCCAGCACCAATTCGACGTCCGCATGGACCGCATACGCCAACCCCACAGCTACTTGCTGCGGCAAGTTGAACGAATCCACAAACAGGGCATCGTATTCGTCAAATGCCTCCATATATTGCTCCGAAAGATATCGTGCCCCAACCCGGACATTGCGGCTGATGCGCTGATTCACGCCCAACAGAAACCCCGCTCCGGCAGCACCATCCCAGCTATCTGATTCCGTGCGCCCCGTCAACGGATTCAAAATATCCGTTCGCAGCCGACTCAACACCAGCAAGGGCCCCGCCCCGATGCTGAAACCATGATCGAAGGCTTTTGCATACGCCAGGGTAGCCTTGACGACCGATAGCTCCGTACGGCGGTCACCACGGACGGGCCGACCATCGGGCGTCCCCCCAATGCGGGGTTGCGCATAATCCACCCCCATCCCGCTGGTTCCGTATAGACCAAAACCCACAGCCTGCTGGTTCTCCCGTGCAAACACCAAGCCAATGGATGGTATGTAGAAGGCAGAATCATCTTCTTGGGTACCAGCCGAGGGATTCGTCGAGGACCGTAGGGTTCTTGTCGGCGCAAAATATTGCAGCGCAAGATCGACTTGCCGATCCAAATCGGTAAGTCCGGCCGGATTCAGCAAGGCCCACGTCCCATCGCGTGCATCCGCAACCCCCGCCCCGGCAGTCCCCTGCTGCACCGGACCGATCCCAATGAGATTAATCCCGTCCGTCCCATACGCTTCCAGCCCCAGTCC
>CAZRCN010000103.1:0-9289 GCA_964598575.1 uncultured Victivallales bacterium
CTCGTTCTACAAAGATGCAGTATCCCTGGTTGCCGTATCTGCTGGCCGATTTGGTGGCGGTCACGTTTTCGTATTATATTACGCTGCTGATTCGCTTCGAAAGCGCGTGGGGACGTAGGCTATATGACCGTCTGGCACTGGTGCTGGTCGAGCAACCGGCGGGTGTCGTGCCGATATCACTGGAAACGTTCTATTATACGTCTGCCTTCCGGATCGTGGTGATCGTGGCCGCCGTCGTGTGTTTCCTGTATGCCTGCCTATACTTGTACGATATACGCCGGTTCCTGTTGCCGCGCCCGGTTTTCTGGCATGTGTTTCTGGCCAATGTGATTGCACTGACGCTGTTCTATGCCTACTGGTACTTGATGCGGAATGTATATCATCCACGCAGTATGTTTGCCACGATGATAGCATTGAACTGTATCTTGTGTCCCATATTTCGCGGTGGTGTTAATCGAGGATTGCGTTGGATGCGTGCACGGAAAGGGCTTGACCGCATCCGGGTGCTGGCATGCGGGGCTGGCGCGGAATATGAGATGCTGGTAGATTGGATACAGACCATAGCCCCGCATGGCTTTCAGGTGTCTCAAACGTTGCCCCTCCAGGGGGGCGATGCTTTCGATGTTAAGGAGATCGCGCAGGCGCTGGAGCGGGATGCGGTGGATGTCCTTCTGCTGGCGCAGCCTGATTTGCAGATGCGGCAGATCATGGAGGTGCTGTCGCTGGCGAATGAAAAGCGGGTGCCGGTAAAGGTCTTATCGCGTGAGCTGGATATTCTTTTGACGGAGGCCCATCTCCCGAGTGATCTGGTACGAGGTATTCCATTGGTGCATTTTGCGCAACCATCGCGACAGGCGCGACTGGGGCCGGTACGGCATGCCGTGACGCTTCTGGTTGCGGCGCTGGCTCTGGTTGCTTTGTTGCCCGTGCTGGTGCTGGTGGCACTGGCGATACGCTTGACGAGTCCGGGTAAGGTCCTGTTTCGGCAGCGCCGGATCGGGCTGCACCGTCACCCCTTCCTGATGTATAAGTTCCGGACGATGCGCAATGCCGCGGAAGAGGAGCAGTCCGAGGTGGAGGCCATCAATGAGGTAGGAGGCCCCCTGTTTAAAATCAAGCAGGATCCGCGGATTACTACCGTTGGACGGTTCATGCGGCGTTTCAGCCTGGATGAATTACCGCAACTCGCGAATGTGCTGAAGGGCGAAATGGCGATTGTGGGACCGCGTCCCTTGCCGGAGCGGGATTATGCGCTCTATGAGGAGAATTGGCATTTTGCCCGGCATGATGGATTGCCCGGACTGACGGGCTTATGGCAGGTTTCCGGACGCAGTGACCTCGATTTCCACCAGATGTGCATACTGGATGTCTACTACCTCTGGAATCATTCCTGGATTCTGGATCTGAAAATTGTGTTGCAAACCTGCAAGACGGTCGTATTCGGAGTCGGGGCCTACTGATGGCCTTGCGCAAAGGTATGCGGTGCATCAGGCTGAATGTGCTGTTTGTCCAGAAGGTGGTGCCCGAGGCGGGACTCGAACCCGCACGACCTTGCGGTCAACGGATTTTAAGTCCGTTGTGTCTGCCAATTCCACCACCCGGGCACGTATGGGCAGGACCATAGGCTATGTGATAGGTGCTTGGCAAGATGGAATGCATTTTTTCGTTTGGGAGGGATTCCTGATTGTGCTATAGGTGAAGTGTGGTAGCATGATTGCCTGATACAGGATTGGTTGCCTGACGGAAAAGAAGGGGAGGGATGGCATATGGTTTGGGAATATTCGGCTAAAACGAAGCAGTTGTTTATGGATGCTGTGCACGGCAAGCCCGGTACCCATATGGGGGAAATCGAGGATGCGGATGGCTTGGGGGAGCATGGCTCGGTATCGTGTGGGGATGCGATGCGGTTCACGTTCCGGGTGAAACGGGATCCGGACGATCCGCTGCAGGACCGGATAGTGGAAGCACGCTACCTGACGTTTGGTTGTACTTCGGCGATTGCGGCATCCGAGGCGTTGTGCACGATCATTGAGCAGGAAGAGCGCACCCCGATTGATGCATTGGGGATTTCGAATGAGGATATCGTTGATTATCTGGATGGCTTGCCGGAACAAAAGGTGCATTGTTCCGTGATGGGAGCAGAAGCACTGGAAGCGGCTGTTTTTAACTGGGCCCAGAAGCGTGGGGTTGACTTGCGCGCCTTGGGGGTTGACCTGCATGAGGGCGACGAAGAGGAAGGACGCGTTGTCTGCAAGTGCTTTTCGCTGACCGAGCCATATATCCGGCGTAAGATTAAAGAGCTGCAGTTGCGAACGATTCCCGAGATTACGAATGCGATCAAGGCGGGTGGGGCCTGCATGGCGTGTCATCACAAACCGGGGGGGTTACAGGATCTGCTGGATGATGTCTGGGGTGAGGGGCCGACAAAGGTTATTGGTCCCGGCAATGCGGATCTGGCATCGGTGGGAGAAAACGGTGAAAGGGCTGATGTGCCGCTGAGTCCCTATCAGCTAGGCCGCAAGGTGGATGAGGTGATGGAGGCGCATGTTCGGCCGATGTTACAGGCGGATGGCGGCGACGCGGAAGTGGTCGATATAAAAGAGGGTGCCGTCTATATCCGTCTGAAAGGTGCCTGTGCCGGTTGTGCCGGAGCGGTAACTACGCTCAAGCTGTTGGTCGAGCGTACCCTCAAGGAGCAAGTGGACGAGAGCCTGCGGGTGATTTCCGTGGGCAGTTAAAGGGCAGGGGAGAACGGATGATCTATCTTGATAATAATGCGACGACGGCGGTGGCACCGGAGGCGGTGGATGCCATGCAGCCGTTTGTAACGGATCAGTATTTTAATCCGAGCTCGCCTTATGAGGCGGCGCGGGGTCCGGCCGATGCAATTGCGCAGGCGCGTGCGCGCGTGGCTGCTTTTCTAGGTGGGGTGGATCCGGATCAGATTCTTTTCACGGGGAGCGCAACCGAGAGTAACAATGCTGCTATTTTCGGTACCTTGCGGGCGAATCCGGGACGGCGCCATATTGTGACAACGGGCGTGGAACATCCGTCGGTTTGGGAGGTGTGCAAGGAAGCTGAGCGGGAAGGCTGTGAGGTGTCGTTTGTCGGGGTGAAGCCGAGCGGGGCCTTGGATATGGATGCGTTTGTGCGTGCGCTACGGGCAGACACACTGCTGGTTTCGGTTATGCATGCGAATAATGAGACGGGGGTTGTGTTTCCGGTAGAGGAGCTTGCGCGGGTGGTCAAGGAGACGAATCCGGGCATTCTTTTTCATACGGATGCCACCCAGACGGCGGGTAAGCTGCCGCTGGATTTGACGGGGCCGCTGCGCAATGTGGATATGCTGTCGTTTTCCGGACACAAATTACATGGGCCGAAAGGGGTGGGGGCGCTTTTTCTGCGGCGCGGTTCACGGGTACGTCCCTTTCTTTGTGGCGGTCACCAGGAAAATGGTAGACGGGCCGGCACGGAGAATGTCGGGCATATTGCGGCGCTGGGTACGGCTTGTGATCTGGCGCAGGCAGCCCTGTCGGATGAACAGCGGATGCGGTCGCTTCGCGACCATTTGCAACAAGAGCTTACAGCACGCATTCCGTGGATTCTGGTGAATGGTGGCGATACGGAGCGTTTGCCGAACACGCTGAATCTGGCCTGCTATAGTATCGAGGGGGAATCGATCTTGTATCAGTTGGATGAACAGGGGATCTGTGCATCCAGTGCATCGGCCTGTACATCGGGCTCGCTCGAGCCTTCGCATGTATTGAAAGCCATGGCGGTTCCGTTTTTAGCTATGCATGGATCGGTTCGTTTCAGTATGAGTCGCTACACGACGGCCGAAGAGGTGGAGACCGTTATCCAGGTGTTTCCGGCCATCGTCGATACACTGCGTCGCATGTCGCCGTATTGGGATATAAAACAGCAAGCACCAAGAGATGCATGATGGATCGGCAGGCAGCGCAGGCAACGATGGGGACGGAAGCGGATGCCAAGCACCCCTCGAATGAGGGGGTCGGCCGGGTAGAGCCGCAGGAAGTGCAGCTTGCTTTGCCGGCTGAAGGGTTGCGGTTGGCGTCCGGCGAATCTTTGCGGGCTTTGACGGTTCGGTTTGAAACGTATGGCACGCTTGCACCGAAACGGGATAATGTAATTTTCATCTGCACGGCTCTTACGGGCGATGCGCATGCGGCAGGCTACTACACGGATCCACAGAAGGATCGTGGCTGGTGGGATGCGATGATTGGTCCGGGGCGTGGTATCGATACGGACTATTACTATGTGATTTGTGCCAACATCCTGGGTGGGTGCCAAGGTACGACGGGACCGCAGTCTATCGATCCAGGGACCGGGAAACCGTATGGATCTACCTTTCCGCGCATTGCGGTGCGTGACATTGTGGATGTACATGGCCTGTTGCTGCAGCATTTGGGCATTGACCGACTTGCGGCTGTTATCGGTGGCTCGTTTGGTGGCATGCAGGTGCTGGAGTGGGTGACCCGGTACCCGGACATGATGGATCAGGCGATCTGTGTGGCTACGGCGGCCAGCCTCTCCGCGCAAGCATTGGCGTTTGATAGTCTAGCCCGTACGATGATCACGACGGATCCGGCCTGGCACGACGGCGACTATTACGAGCATGGTCAAGGGCCTACAGCGGGGCTGGCCCAAGCACGACAGCTTGGGCATATTACCTATCTTTCGCAGGAAATCATGATGACAAAATTTGGCCGTGAGCGTAAGGATGCCATGCCGGAAGATCTTGCGACGGCTCGTATCCCGGAGTTCCAGGTGGCAAGCTATCTGGATTACCAGGGACGCAAGTTTGTAAGCCGATTTGATGCAAATGCCTATCTGGCTGTCATGCAGGCGATGGATGATTTTGATCTTGCCGACGGCTATGCCGGCGGGTTGGAGGAGGCCTTTGCGCGTGTACAGGCGAAGATGCTGGTTGTCGCTGTCAGTAGCGATTGGCTGTTCCCGCCCTCGCAGTCGAAGGAGATTGCGCATGCTTTGTTGCGGGCAGACAAGCGGGTCTCCTATTGCCTGTTGGATGCGCCGTATGGACATGATGCCTTTTTGGTGGACATTGATCGGTTAGTCGCGGTGGTACGGGCGTTTCTGCCTTGGGTTGAGCGGGAGGATGGTGCCGACGTGCAACCGGAAACAGCGGACGTTCCGGCGTTTGAGCGGCGTACGATTCCGGCAATGATTCGGTCAGGGGCCCGTGTTCTGGATATTGGGTGCGGGGATGGGGCCTTGCTGGCCTTGCTGGATCGCACATGCCAGACCGCAGGCATGGGCGTGGATATTGATTTCGGTCAGACTGTACAGACGCTCAACCGTGGGTACGATGTCTTCCATGAAGACATTGATGGGGGGCTGGCCATGATTCCGAATCGGTCCTACGATTATGCCATCCTGAGCGAGACGTTGCAGGTGGTCCGGCGCCCCAAGGTGGTGATGGAGGAACTGCTGCGGGTGGCGGATGAGTGCATTGTCAGCTTTCCCAATTTTGCGTATTACCGGCTGTTGCAGCAATTGGTGTGCAAGGGGCAGATGCCGGTCGGTGCGGTACTGCCGTTTGCGTGGTACAATACCCCCAATATTCATTTGTTTACCTTGCGGGATTTTGCATCTCTATGTGCGGAGCAAGACTGGCACATTCTGGAGCGGGTATGTTTGTATGAGCATCCGTTGGGTCGATTGCTGGGAAAGGTGGGGTTGCCGAATCGGGGTGCCGCCCGCATTCTGATTCGTGTGACGCGTCGGCGTGATCAAGGGAAGGAAGGCGTATGAATAAAGAAAAAGTAGAACGTGCTGCGGAAGCGCTATTTGCGAATGAAGATTTTTTTCTGTTTACCGGTGGTACGGGCCGTGACGGGTTAAGTCTGGCGGGGCAGCGGGCCGTTGTGGAAGTACTGGAGGAACTGATCAGTGTATTGTTTCCAACCTGTTTTCTCTCCCATGGTTCCGGGGAGGGGCAAGGACTGCTGCAACGGGCAAGATCGGTGTTTGAGGGTGCTGTGGTTGTATTACGTGATCAGGTACGTCGGGCATTCGAGTATGAATGCCAGCGAACCGAGTGTGACCCGGAATGCGAGAAGTGTGGCGAAAAGGCGGATGAAGCCATGGCGCAACTGCTGGGTGCTTTGCCGGGGTTGCTAGCGATACTGCATCAGGATGTGCAGGCGGCTTATGAGGGCGACCCGGCAGCAAAATCGACGCTGGAAGCCGTAATAAGTTACCCGGGGGTATATGCTGTGGTTGTACATCGGCTTGCACATGTTTTGCATCAAGCGGGTGTGCCGTTGATCCCGCGCATTATGACAGAGCATGCCCATTCCCGGACAGGTATCGATATTCACCCGGGGGCACAGATCGGGGCTGGTTTCTTTATCGATCACGGTACGGGGGTTGTGATTGGTGAAACCTGTGTGATTGGACAGCATGTGAAGCTGTATCAAGGCGTGACGCTGGGGGCATTGAGTTTCGAGAAGGACGAGCAGGGCCGCCTGGTTAAAGGGGTGAAGCGGCACCCGGATGTCGAGGATGATGTGGTGGTATATGCAGGGGCAACGATTCTGGGAGGCCGGACGCGCATCGGGAAAGGCGCGGTAATCGGTGGGAATGTCTGGTTAACGCATTCTGTGCCACCGCGGGCAAAGGTGTATAATACGCAGCCTAACCCTTTGATCAAAGAGTCGAATGGTGCCTGGAAGACGGTGGATGGGCCGTGGAACAATGTCGGGGATGGCATATGAGGCAGGCTCGGGGTTGCAAGCAGGCAGGGGGCCTTGGGCAACAGCATCCGCAGGTATCGTGTTGGGAAAACCGTTTGCTTATTGTTGTAACTGGCCTTGTGTTGCTGCTGGCAGCGGGATCGCGGGCACTGGAAGAGCCCACGGTGCTGGACGCGGAACCGATGATTGTGCGGGGTAGGGCGCTATCCGGTGGGAACACCGATGTTGGGCTACCGACGGTTGACGCATCGCTGCAGGTTTTGCCTGGCGTGGATCTACAGGTACAGGGGGTGTCCGGCGGCCAGAGCGATTTGTCTATTTTGGGCAGTAGTTTTAGCGGGGCCGGTCTGGCTCTGGAGGGCGTAGCGCTGCCCAATGCACAGACCGAACATTTCCATACTGCGCTGCCGCTGCCGCCAGCTTTGCTCCGTTCCCCCGAAGTGCAAACGGGCATGGAGCAAGCGTTAGGGAGTTCCGGGTATCTAGTCGGAACGGTGCAGTATTCTCTGTTGCCGGTGCATACGCGTTGGCTTCTGACGGGCGGTTATTCGGAACACGATAGCTATTGGGCTGAATGGCTCGTACAACAGGAAGTAGAGACCCCAGCCGGTGCGGCTAGTGTAGGGGCTTTTGCGGGGGGACAAGATCTGCGTGCCGTAGATTTTCCGGACAATGATGTGGAGACGCACCGGGCGGGGGGCCAGGTCCAGTTGCGGGGGGAGGAGGGCAGCCAGACCGATGTGCTGCTAGCCCGCCAGGAAAAAACGTTTGGGGTGCGTGGCTATTATGGGGTGAATCCGGAATGGGCAGGCGAGGAAGAGACGGGGGATACGCTATTATTTGCATCTCATCAGCAGCAGTGGACGGATGGCCGGTTTCGCGTGGCGGGATTCTATCGTGAATTCCAGGATGACTACCGTCTATACTGGGATTTGCCAGGGATATTTGAGAACCGGCATCGACTGGATACGCTTGGTGGCGCGATGGATGGATATTTGGGGGTCGGGCAGCAGGCAAGGCTGGATTGGCGGATATCCGGCGTGGAGGAGGAGATTCGGAGTACGGCACTCGGACGTTTTTCCCGCAACCAGTTTTCCCTGCGGGGAGTTCCGGGGTATCGCCAGGGACGTTGGCTGTATCAGGCTGGAGCGAGCGTGGAGGTGTTTTCGGATGCAGACGATGAGGTTCTGCCCTTAGCCGCGCTGACCTACGAAGCGGGCAACGATGTACGCGTACAGGTGTCTTATACGGAAACGGTTCGTCAGCCGTCCTATACCGAGTTGAATTTCGAATCTCCCGCCAGCTTGGGGAACCAAGGGTTGGAGAATCAGACCGCCCAAACCGCTGGTGTGCGTGTACAGTCTCTGCTGCACGATGCGATTGTGGTTGAGATGCATGCTTTTTATCGGCGCAGTCGTGATACGGTGGACTGGATCCGGCGGACACCTGACGCTACGCGGTGGGAAGCCGAGAACATCGGAACCGTGGATACGCTTGGCATGGATGCGGCCGTTCGTTGGATGCCCGTACAAACGGTTGTCATGGAAGCTGGCTATACGGGGTTGGATCCGTCGACGGATACGGAGCTGTATGCGAGCCGCTATGCCTTGGATATGCCAGAACATCTGCTGCGCCTCCAGGCATACATTACATTGCATGAGAAGATCGGGTTTGCCTATCGGCAGGGCTTGCGTCGGCAGGCGCGGAATCCGTTACGCGAAGGTTCGCGCACTGCGTATCCGGCTGCTGTCCTTGTGCGCTGGAAGGTATGGGACCAACCGGATCTGTCGCTTGCGTTCGAGGTCGATAACTTGTGGGATGATGATTATCAGGTCTTTCCCGGACAGGAGCAATATGCGGCGAGGCGCTATTCGACCCATTTCACTTTGGACTGGTAGTTGCGTGTTCTAGCGGACGGCTTGCTGCAATGCCTGGAATAGTTGCAGGTATACGGGCTCACCCGTCAGTAAGAGGGTTTTCTTGCGGCCTACTGCTATGAGAATGGCAAGCGATGGCTCGGGATCGTTTTTGCGCCGGCGGGTTTGTTTGTCGAAAACGCCAGCATGCACGAATGCCTGAAAGAAGGCCTGCGTTTCTGCTGCGGGTAGAACCCGCTGATGGGTGCGGATATCCTGCCAGGCAGGAGAAGCCGGATCCGTCCAGAATCCTGATCGAACTCTTTCGCTGCGACCGGTTTTCATTTCGAGATATCCGCTCCCGGAGAGATCGATGCGGGTCGTGACGGGAGGTGCGTTGGTAGACGCCTGTTCGGTCTGCACGATCTGCAAATAATCCAGAGCCGAAAGATTGACTTGGAATCGATCTTGTCGCAAAGACGCGCATCCGCTCATAAGGCCTGCCAGAAGCAGCAGGCAGGCAGCGGTTGTGGAAAAGCGCATGTTTGTGCGTTCACGGTAGGCAGGCATGATGGTGGAATGTTTGGTTTTCAAGGTTTTGTTGTTGTGCTCAGGCTGCGGTGCAGGAATGCGAAGAGAGTAGCAAAATCTCAAGCGACACAATAGCCTTTTTTTGCTTGCCTATGCCAAAGA
>CAZRCN010000104.1:0-9158 GCA_964598575.1 uncultured Victivallales bacterium
CTTATTGTGGTCTTTACCTTGGCCCGCTCTATGTCCGGCGAAAAATACCTTCTTTGTCTGTAGATGGGCGGGAATGGGCGGGGATGGCATGCCATCCCCGCCCATTCCTTGCATGGTGTCATGCAGACTGGAGCGGTTATGCAAGGAGCATCTGTTCCCGCAGTTTTTGCGCGGCACAGGGGGAATCAAACCGCGCTACGAGTGCGAGCGCAAAAGCGAAGGCGGTACCGGGTCCCTGGCTTGTTACGATATTCGCATCTTCCACAACGGCAGCGTCTGGGCAGAAGACGCCATCCTCTATTTCGGTCTCGATTCCAGGATAGCAGGTGTAGCGATGCTGGTGGAGGATGCCAGCAGCTCCGAGGGCTAATGGTGCGGCACATATGGCCGCAATACATTTTTGCTGTCCATAAAAGGTGCGCAAGAGGTTGATAACCCCCCGATGAGCGGCAAAAGCCTCTGCGCCAGCTCTCCCACCAGGTAAAACGGCCAGATCAAAGGTCGTCGTATCAAGATCGACTAGTTGCGCGCCTGCTGTGATGCGGACGCCGCGGGAGGCCACAATGTGAAGGTCGGTCTCAATCGAGGCCATGGTGACATTCCAGCCCGCCCGACGCAGGACATCGACAACGATAACGGCTTCTATTTCCTCGGATCCGTTGGCAAGAAGAACAAGTGCATTTGTCATGATTCCATTCCCTTCATCGACGCATGCGCCACCCTAACCTGCATCAACCCTTGAAGCGTGCCACATCGCACGTTTGGAGCCGATGGAATCGCCACATTTGTCGCAGATACTTTTTGTGTATAAAAACTGTATGTGAAATACCAGCCTTGTGTCATGCAAAAAATTTGCTTATTACCAGCTAGGCGTAGTGGTGTTTAGGGCACATTTTGATGTGTTCGAACGTAGGTGATGTTTCGGCAGTGGTACTTTTTTATTTTGTAAGGGGACAGTATCCCGTATCCTGAGCACGTTTTAGGGAAGGAAGGAAAGCGATGGAGCAGATAAAGCCGGGGTTGTTGCTGGAGGGGGATGCAGAGATATTGGCGCGTGCCGCCGCCGAAATGGCGGAGCAGCCGATTGATGAGGAGCGGATGGAGATACCGTCGGCTGATCCGGTATGGACGCAGACGACACTGGCGCGGCCCATCACCGTGACGGGACCAGGCACTTTTCTGGGGAAGGCGCAGCGGACGTTGCACCTGTTTCCGGCCGCACGCCCGGGGTGGCGATTTGAACGGACGGATTTGGGGCAATCGCTGGACATCGAGGTGTCGGTGCGTAATGTCTGGACGACTGCGCGCAATATTGTGCTATGTAGTGGCTCTCCGCACAACTACATGCGCATGGTCGAGCATATCGTGGCATTGAAATATCTGGGTTTGGATAATGTTCTCATTCGCATGGATTCAGGCGACCCCCCTTTGTTTGACCGCAGTAGCATGGATCTGGTGGAAGCGGTTGAAGAGGCTGGGATTGTGCACCAGCCCGAACCGGCGAGGGTGCTGTCGGTCAAGGAGCCGGTTTCTGTTACGGCACCCAATGGTGGGTTCCTGACGTTTATACCTGCGACGTCGGGGCGTCGGCGTCTTTCGATTGATTGTGCCGTCAACTTTCCCAATGCCATCGGTAAACAGCGTATCCGGTTTGATGTGAATCCGGATACGTTTCGGTATGGTGCGGCCGCACGCACCAACACGAACCTCTGGATGATGCTCTACTGCAAGACGCTCGGTAAAATTTTTGCTGACACGCGGAATCTGGGATATACGATGCGCAACATTCTGGTTGCGGGGCCGCACCGATACGTGAACGAGGGCGGCTTGGTACATAACGGGAAATCCCTGGAGGCAGTTTGGCACCGTGCGGTTCTGGATTTGCTGGCGGCGGTGGCACTGATTGACAGGGGGCGTTTGGCCGGACATGTCATTTCGTACAAGGCGGGCCACGCCCTTGATTGTGATATGATTCGCTTACTATACCAGCGCGATATACTGGAGGAAATTTGAGTATAAAACAGATACATCCATCGGCCATCGTGGAGCCGGGGGTCCAGATTGGCCAAAATGTTTCGATCGGGCCCGGCAGTTACGTGGCGGCCGGTGCTTGCGTCGCAGACGATTGCCGGATCGGGCCACACGTTACTGTGTTCGGGGGTGTTAGCCTGGGGGCTGGTTGCGGCGTCCATGCGGGCGCGGTTTTGGGCGATGAGCCGCAGGATACCGGTTTTTCCGGTGCCGAAAGTTTTGTAGAGATCGGACCGGGCTGCAAGTTGCGAGAGGGGGTGACGATCCATCGTGGCACCCCGCCTGGTAGCACAACGCGGGTAGGTGCGGGGTGCTTTTTAATGACAAACGTGCACATAGGGCACAATGTGCAGGTAGCGGACGACGTCATCATGGCGAGTGGTGCGGCGCTGGGGGGATACGTACAGGTCGGGCGCAAGGCGTTTGTCAGTGGGAATGTTTCGGTTCATCAATTTGTGAAAATCGGTGAGCTTGCGATGCTGGGGGCCGGGTGTGCCGTTACAAAGGATGTACCGCCCTTTTGTACGGTTCGTGGTAGTGCGTTGAACCAAGTGGCAGGCTTGAATGTTGTGGGGATGCGGCGAGCAGGACTCGGCGCGGCGGAACGACAGGCCGTGAAGCGCGCATTTCGAATCTTATACCGCAGTGGCCTGAATGTTTCGGATGCCTTGGCGGGACTGCGAAGCGAAGCGCATTCGCAAGCAATTGTGGGTGGCATCGTGACATTTCTCGAAAATTCGGATCGTGGTATTTGCCGTGCGTGGGGCGGGCGAAAGTCGGATGCGGCGGAGTAAGCCCCCGCTGCTATTGCTTTTTTTACAGCTGGACGGTCATGCCATCGCGTGCCAGGAACAGATCCAGATCTGGAGCCATACGCTGGGTTTCTGCTTCCCGGGCAGCTAGGGTATCGTCATCCAGATCCGGATCATGGTGAAACAGTGCTAGCCGCTTGACACCGGCGGCACGGGCCGTTTCGACAACGGTTTCGACGGTGCTGTGCCCCCATCCTCTTTTTGTGGTATAGCTGGCGCGGGTGTAGGGGGCATCTGCAATCAGTAAATCGGCATTTGCGATACACGCATGATATTGTTCAGCGCGCGCAGCATCTTCCGTGCCAGCGGATGCTTGTATGGGAATGTCGATTTCAACATCCGAGGCATACACGAGCGACTTGCTGCCGTTGGAGATACGGAAGCGTAGGGAGCCACCGGGGTGATAGTGCTGTTCCTCGCAGTATATCTGCAGGTTCCCGATGGAGAGGGACGAAGCGTGCATCTCGCAGATCTCGATCCGGGCAGGCAAATCGGACATCTGGACGGGGAAGTAGCTTGCTGCCATTTGTCCGGTTAGAATATTTTGAAGAAGCTGTTCTTTCTGGGGGCTGCCATGAAAGCAGATCACGGATTCTGGTTGATAGGCAGGCTGAAAGAAGGGGATACCCTGGATGTGGTCCCAGTGCGTGTGGCTGAGAAAGATGTGATATGTGGGCTTCCGGTTTTGGGTAGCAAGATGTTTGCCAAGTGGACGCAACCCGGTTCCGGCATCCAGGATGACAAGATCATCCTCTGATTCAACGGACACGCAGGGGGTCTGGCCACCGTAACGGGCTGTATGGGGGCCGGGCGTGGCAATGGACCCACGTGTGCCCCAGAAGGTTGCCTGAAGCGAGGGCGCCGACATGCCTACTCCTTGTCGTTTTGGGCTGTATGACTGCGGGTGAAAAGCAGGGTTACATCCCCGATGTGGATGAGATCCTTGTCCTGGAGCACGCAGTGCGAAACACGCACACCATTGACGAGCACGCCGTTCGTGCTACCGAGGTCCTCGATGATTTCTTCCCCGTGGAGGAAGAAGAGCCGCGCGTGCCGACGCGAGACGCTGGGCGCCATGATCGGAATGTCGGCAGACTGGTCCCGACCGATGGTGTAGGGTTCCCGTGCAAGCGGTACGCGCTGCGGTTGCTTCTGCTCATCCAGACGAATGTGCAGATACATATCTGCTGCTTGATCTTCCAGATCCAATACCGTAATCGGCATCGTGCGGGAAAACGGGCTACCCTTGGCGTCCGCTGGGTCGGACGAATCATTTTGCGTATTCGGGTCTTTCATGACAGGAGCATAGTAGGCGCAGCATCAAGCTCCGGTCAACACGGAATATCAGGGCTACTGGAGGGAAGGATGGTGCGCGGGAATATTGATCTTGTCGAAGTCGATGATCGGCGGCAGGGGGGGGAGGGGTAGCTTGTTGTTGCGGGCCATATTGAGGGAGGCTGCTGCATCCTCGTCGTACCACCAGTAGGCGCGTGTGGCACTGGCATCGCCGTATTGCGAGAGGACGGTGCGGGGGGTGCCGAATTTGTTCCAGTAGAGCAGGCGGTTGGCGTTGGAGTTCCATAGCAGGATATAGGGCGTATGGGCCGTGAGAATGGCATCAATCCTACGCACGATGGCATGCCGCTGCTCGACGTCGAATAGCGTTTTTTGCTGCTCGATGAGGCGGTCGACCTCGGGGTGGGCAAAGCCGGTAATATTATTGCCTCCGGGGCGTTCGGCTTCCTCGCTATGCCACATGGACTCAGGGTTCTTGAAGAGGCCGGCCCCCCATGCGGCCCAGGTCATATCAAAATCATAGCGAGACATGGCGCGCGTCCACGCGGCCCAGTCCAGGCGGTCTATTTTGAGCTGGATGCCGGCGCGTTTCAGATCTTCGTTGTAGATTTGCAAAAACCGTTCCGCGGTGGTCGCCCGTGTCAGGAACGAGAAGGCCAGCGGTTCCCCGTTTTTCTCACGCAAACCGGTATCGGGATTGCGGATCCAGCCAGCTTGTTTAAGTAGCGCATCGGCTTTATCTGGATCATAGTCAAATGTGGGGTTCTGGCAAGGGGTGCCATCGAAGTACAGATCCTCGTAGTAGGAGCGGTGCAGGAAGTACTGCCCGAACATCAGGGTACGGTTCATGCGTTCGCGGTCGAGTAGATGCGCCATGGCTTGCCGCACGAGGCGATCATCGAACGGTGCCCGACGCAGGTTCATGGCAAACCCCTGGAACCCCACCGGCTGGTGGTTCCGAACTTCCTGACGTATGATCCAGTTGTTGCGATAGCGGGTTCCCTGGGTACTTTGGGACCAGAGACGGGCCGTGAAAACCGGATAGATATCGATATGTTCCTGCTCAAAGGCCTCGAAAGCATTTTCGCGTTCGGCGTAAAAGCGGTAGCGCAGGGTGTCGAAGTTGTAAAGGTGATCGGTTCGTTTCTGCGGCGCACGCCACCAGTCCTGGCGTCGGACCAGATCTATGGATACGTTTTCCTGGATGGGCCCGATCCGGTATGGGCCCGAGACAACCGGGAACGAGAAGTTTAACCGGTTGAAATCCTCGTTTTCATAGGCATGCTTGGGTAGGATTAAAAAGCCACCGACGGCACCTACATTTTGCCAATGGACTTCCTTTGCCGTAAATGCGATGGTGTTGGTGTCGAGAACTACCGGGGTTTCAAAGCGTTCCAGTGACACCTTGTGCGGGCCGGTCATGTTTTCGGGGTCCATGACGGCCTCATAGGTCCATAGCACATCTTCGGACGTAATCGGGCGTCCATCACTCCACTGCGCATCCGGGTCGAGGTGCAGGGTGATGGTTTTCTTGTCGTCCGAGATATCCCATTCGCGTGCCAAGCCGGGTGCATATTCCAGCGATGCCGGATCCAGGTCGAGGAGGGATTCGTAGAGCAGGCCGAAGATTTCGCCACTGAAGGTGTTGTTTGCCAGATAGTAGTTGAAGCTGGCAGGGTATTGTCCGGCATAGCTTACGAGCGTACCGCCGGGGTAGGCCAACGGGCTGGCAATGGGGTCAGGCGTCTTTTGCCACGTGGGCGAGGTCGGAGGCGCTGCCGAGAGCAAACGGGGAACCATAAAGAGGGCGAGCAGGGGGAACCATTTCATGTAGAACCTCCGGGGGGGGTGGGTGGGGGTATGGAATAAAATCACGTTATGAGATCGGGGTAGCCATATTCGGCAGAAACAAGGCGATTTGGGGAAAGATCATAATCAGGGCTGTCGCCAGGATCAGGATCAGGATAAAGGGCAAGGCATGGCCAATCACCTCCAGGTATGGACGTCGGAAGATGATTTGTGCTGTAAAGATATCGCAACCAAACGGTGGTGTGGCGGACCCGATGGCAGCTTGCAGGGTAACGAGGGTACCGAGTAGGATCGGGTCTACGCCAGCTGCCACCACATAGGGTTGGAAGATGGGGCTCAGGACGAAAATGACGACAATGGGTCCGACGAACATGCAGGCAACGAAATAGGAGATCACAATCACGAGCATGACGCGCAGCATGGACGGGTCGGCCCCAAACAGGGGCGGAAGGATTTTCTGGGGAATCTGCAAATAGCCAATCATCCAGGAGAAGGCTTGTCCGGCCCCGACCAGGATAAAGACGATGCCCGTGATGACGCCTGCCTGGAGTGTAGCATCCAGCAAGCTCTTGCGTGAAAGGCTGCGGTAGATGACGGTTTCCAGGAAGATGGCATAGGCCACGGAGACGGCTGCGGCTTCGGTGGGGCTGAAAATGCCGGCATAGATACCGCCGATTACGATAATAGGAAAGCCGAGAACGGGTGCACCTTCGCGAATAGCCTTGAGGCGGCCCATCCAGCTTACGCGCGGCAGAACGCCAACGTCCTTGATGCGAGAGTAGATGTAGCAGTACAGGGAGAACATCAGGAAGATCATAATGCCGGGAAGAATACCGGAAAGGAAGAGCATGCCGATGGAGGTATTCGTTGCAACACCATAGACGATAAATCCGATGCTGGGGGGGATGAGGAACGCGATATCGCTGGAGTTGATGATGAGGCCAAGGGTAAAGGAACTGGGGTAGCCAGCCTGGAGCAGCATGGGACGCATTGTGCCGCCGACTGCCGCAACGGTTGCCTGGGTGGAGCCTGAGACAGAGCCGAATAAGGTACAGCTCGCATTGGTCGTGATGGGAAGTCCTCCTCGGAGATGTCCCACAAAGGCCTTGATCATATCAATGAGTTTTGTGGCGGATCGCCCTGACGTGATGATGCTGGCGGATAAAATAAACATGGGCACGCATACAAGTGCGGGCGGGATGATGCCGGAAACCACTTGCTGCACCATGGTCATCATCATCTGTGGAGCAAAGTCGGTCATGTAAATGAAGATATACAGCATGAGTGAGCCCATGAGGGTAATCATGAAGGGGAACCCCAGGAGCAGCATGACGATGAGGCTGATGGTAAAGAGAATCATACGACAGGTGCTCCCGGGTGTTCTTGCTCGTATTCACTTTGCTGTTCTGCACTCTGCCAGGGCTCATCCTCGCGTAGATTCTTGGCAAAGGTCCGGATAAATTGAATGGTTGCGAGAAAAAACCCGATGGGCAGGATAATATAGAAGGTCCATTTGGGAATGCGCAAGGCGGGACTTGTATGTCCGCGGGAGAAGGCATTGGCCAGATACTCCCAGGCAAACCAAGTCATAATGGCCATAACCAGGGCGCTGACGAGGGAAATCATCATCAGGCACATCCGCTCGAGTTTCGGAGGCATGGCATCCAAAAAAGCCCCCATACGGATGTGCATGGCTTTACGCACGCTGTAGCTGACACCGGCAAAGGTGGTAAGAATCACGAGCAGTTCGGAAAGTTCCTCGGCAAAATAGATACTCGTAAAAAAGGTGCGGGCAATCACATTTGCGAGGAGCAACAGCGCCATGGCACATACGCTGGTAGTGATGATAATCACTTCCATCGTATTAATCACATGTCCGATGGCACTGAAGCCGCGTTTGGTCGTTTGCCAGATTGTACTGTTCATATCGTATGGGGCGCGCAGGCCCGTTTGGTTGATTTATTCGTTAGAAAGTGCTTGCTGGGCAGCGGGAATATCGCGCTGGATAGCATCCAGCAGTTCCTGGGCACCCTCCCCGCCGATGCGAAGGAACACATCATAGACGTTTTCGGCCTTCTCCTGGAATAGAGCCCGATTCTCGGCAGATAGTTCGTGGAACGTCAAGCTGGGGCGCTGTTCCAGCATCTTATCACGATCAGATGCATTGCGTTCATCAATCCATTGGGAAGCAGGCATAATTGCGTCGCGCCAGAACCGTTTCATCTCTTCTTGTACTTCGGGTGGAAGATTCTCGAAAAAGCTCTGATTGGCGGTTGGGATACCGAGGAACGGCTCACTGTAAAGCTGGGTAAAGTGGTCTTGTACTTCGAAGAATTTCATGCTGTGGGCGGCAAAGAGGGGATTCACCTGCGCATCGATCATACCCATTTGCAAGCTGCTGTAGACTTCGCCGTAGCTCATGGGCGTCGGGCTGGCACCATAGGCCCGGTAGGTTTCCACCAGTAGCCGTGAAGACATCAGGCGAATTTTGAGGCCATCCATGTCTTCCGGGGTCCGGATCGGCTCGTTGGATGTAATCCATTGCCAGCCTTCATAGAGGATGCCCATTGGGACGAGTCCATGCTTCCGGAATGCACCATCCAGTAGAGGCACAAAGTCACCGTTGGTGTGCATCCAATCAAGAATCCCCGGTACGTTGTCGGCAGGAAACAGATAATTCAGCGACAGGACTTGGGCCTGTGGCACGTAGGAGCTGATCCAGGCATAATCCGAAAACACAAATTCGACGACGCCCATCTGGGCCAGCTCGTTGATATCGCCAGCCGTTCCCAGCGAACCATACGGGAAAACCTCGATCTGGATCCTGCCGCCCGACCATGCCTTCATGTGCTCGGCAAATTTCTTGCCCCAGACGGTCATGAAATCGCCTTCGATTTCTTCTGACGCAAAGCGGGCGGAAATGGAGGGTCCGGTATAGTTTCCGGTTCCGACGGGTTCTGACGACTCGGTGGTTTGCTCGGAGGAACAAGCTGTGAGTCCCAGGCTTAGCGTGATCATTGCCATACCTGCCAATGCTTGGAGTAGAAACGTTTGCTTGCGCATAATACTGTATCCTTTCGTGCCACGCATGCGGTGTGCCTCGATGGCCGCCGCAGGTTCGGTGTGTTTGGTCGTGCCCCAGCAGAGGTCATCAACCTGATATAGCCAAGTACCCTGCGAAACATCCGGTGGTCTGACAAGCAAGAAATG
>CAZRCN010000105.1:0-9105 GCA_964598575.1 uncultured Victivallales bacterium
CTTGTCATTCAGATAAGTCGCCATTTCCTCGGCCGCCCGCAATGCCCCCAGATACCATCCGGTCATCTGCGGATTCGGACCGAAATATTCCACATCCATTGTGTTGTGCTGGCAGCCCTCCATCACACCATCCTGATCTGCATCCCAGCCTCCTTCAATCCAGGAGAAGCTGAGTGTCTTCTTGACCTTCGGCCAGAGTTTTTTGAGTGTGGCTGTATCGCCGGAAAGCTGCCAATCGCGATAGATTTTCATGATGCAGCCCATCTGACCATCTGCCGCCGCGCGCCCGTATTCCTGTGCCTTCTTGTTCAGCGGCAGGTGAACACGGAAAGACATACACCCGTCCTTGTCGGTTGCATGGGCAAATTCCACCCTACGCATCCCAAGCGAAAGATCACCAAACAGGAATGCGGTCACCTGCTCGTAGTTCCATACGTGTGTGCAGGACCCCTCACAGCATCCAGATGTATCTCCACAACCTTCCCAACCAAACAGATAACCATCCGGCGTGCGGAAACAGGTCTGCGTGCGCAGTGTGCTAACGTTAAACAGCGCCGATTCCTTGACCACATGCGGGAGATCGCTCGTGCAAAGCGCATCTACGAATTGCACGGTTTTTTTCTCTAGCTGTTTTAATGTTGGCACCGTCTTTTTGACGACATCAAAAGCATCTCTATATTGCGTTGTATAATAATTCCCGACGATTTCAGATTTGCAGCAACGCTGAGAGGGGTTCCAGATATACCGATTGGGGAAATGCCAGGTGATCAGGAATGTGATTTCACGGGTCTTGCCTGGGGGTATCGTGGATTTCACGGCAAGTGATGCCATGAGCCTATGTTTCTGATTCATCTTGCGCTGGTCCAATGCTCCATCTTCACGAAGGTCTTTCCAAAAATCATGTGTAGCAGAGCCCCAGCCTGCCGAGTGATCCCATTCACATCGATAGGAAACGCCGTTTTTCGACAGCGTGGTTAAGGCGATGGATCCTGCTTGTGCTGCCAATTCGTTGATATCAGGTGAATCCATCATGATGCCCTGATATAGGGCTGTCTTGCGAAAGCGATTACGCCTGGTGCATTTCTCCTGATGCGAGCCATCATGACCAACAAAATTCGGGATGGAGCCACACAACGTTGCCGTCACGCTTTTTCTGGACGTGTTTTTCAAAGCGTAACGTAGCACTGCCATGGGAATGCCGCTGGCATCTGCATCTGCAGGGATCAGAGGATTGAATGCATTCAGTGTTACCGCAACAGGCACATCCGTATCTTTTAACTTTACCTGGCCAAATGGATAGGCCGCGCCAAATGAACAAGATTGGAAGCGGGGTAGGCCATGGTTTGCAACTGGACTTCCCGTGGCTCCTTCATATTCGGAGAGTTCCAACGGCCCTTCACAGAGCCGAGTGACGGGATCTTCTCCTGATGTTTGTGTATTGAGGATGAAAGATGGGCCGATTCTTTGTCCACTGGTTGGCGTGAATCCTTTGGCCGGCCGGTTCATGATCTCCCAATCGCGAAGATCCCCACGGCCCCCAAGTGATACCGTTCCAGTCCCGATGCCCCCGAGGGGCAAGGCAATACGTTGAAGATGATCCTGATCGTATTCGGTGAGTATCGGGTGTTGCATAATCGTTCTCCTCTGTGTTTGAATGATTGGGTTTATAGACAATGATGCCCAGGATTGGAATAACATTATCATTGATTTGATATGTTTACCTGTGAGTGATTTTTGGGAAGCACAGGTGCATTGCCAATTTGATTATGAGAAAAGACGGAAAGGACAGAAAAGATGAAGCATGGTAAAGTTATTCAAACGGTAAGTTTTGTTTTGCTGGGAGTGTGTTTGTTGGTAGCGCATGCCGGCGAATCACCAGTGAAGGTGTTTATACTTTCGGGCCAGTCGAACATGGTGGGTTTTGGTCGTGTCTCGGGTGGCGGACAGCGCTGGGGATCCGAGATGATAGATCCTGTGGTTTCTGTTTATGAAGGCGCGTATGACCCCGAGGCGGATTATGATGCCATGGAACCGGTTGCCACATTAGCACTCGAGAAGTTTGGCGGGGTAAAACCTACACCTTATCCAGCGGGCGGCACGCATGTTACACGTGGCTACGTGCAGGTAGAAGAAGATGGTGTTTATACATTTAAGCCGGGCTATGGTGCCTCGACGTATTGCATCATGGAGGTAGATGGGGAAGTCGTCCATAGCAGAAAGCCGGGCGAGGATGCAGAACGGACCAAGATCAAGCTGAAAGCTGACGAGAAGGTTCCTTTTGAAATCATCTACATGAATAACGAGGCGAATGGGCTGGGTTGGTTAGAGCGCGTGGACCCTCCAGGATCTTTATCCACACTGGTATTGTATCAAGGTATGTATCCATATCTGATTGATGAAGATAAGAACTGGGTCAAGCGGGATGATGTGTATTACAAAGGCGTAGTTGCAGATACGGGTAGCCGTTGGCTGGGCACCTTGGATGGCACGATCGGACCGGAGCTAGGCTTTGGTATCAAGGTCGGGAATGCTCTGGATGAACCTGTTTTGATCCTCAAGAGTTCGCAGGGGAATCGCGCGCTCGGATGGGATTTCCTTCCGCCCGGTAGTGAACGCTATGAATATGACGGGAAGATCTTTGCGGGATACAAGGACTCTCCCATGTACTGGGAAAAGGGAACTGAACCAGAACCGATCAACTGGTATGCTGGCAAGCAGTATGATGACTGTTTCGGTGCCGCACATGAGGTGCTGGATAATTTCGACACACAATTCCCACACTGGGAGGGGAGAGGCTATGAGATTGTCGGGTTCGGATGGTGGCAGGGTGACAAGGATCGCTACACAGCGGGTTTGGCCCAACGGTACGAGACAAACCTTGTTCACCTGATCAAGACCCTACGCAAAGAATTTAAAGCACCGGATGCAACGTTTGTTGTGGCGACGCTGGGTCAGACACCCAAGGATATTGTTGTTGAGGATGAAACCGCACAGAACGAGAAATGGATTCTGGAGGCGCAGCTGGCGGTTGATGGTGACGCGGGCAAGTATCCGGAATTCAAGGGCAATGTGGGCACGGTATACACCTATCCCTTGAACCAGGGGGGCGCCTCGAACAGTCATTATAATCGCCATGCCCAGACGTATATGGATGTTGGCCTGGCAATGGGTGAGATGATGGTGCAGCTCCTTGAGAAAGAGTAGCTTGAGGACTGGACATGCATGCCATTTGACGCGGCAGGATAAACGCGCTGACCCATGTCGACGGATTCCGCTTTGATGCCGTCAAGCATGTTGGTGACGAGTTCTTCGTCGAATGGCTCAACCACGACACGCAACCGTTACAATCGCTGGAATCGGTCGTCGAGGCCTGGTTCAAACCCTTGGCGTATGCCATCATTCTCTTGCGTTGCGGCGGCTACCCCTGCATTTTCTTTCCTGATTACTACGGAGCGGATTACAAGGGGGTGGACAAGGATGGAGAACGGCGAGCATCCCGGGGGAATGGCGGTACTGCTGAGCAATGATGCGGACGGGACCAAGTCGATGAATACCGGATCGGCGGGGATCACGTATGGCGATGCGACGGAGCACGTCAAGGAAACGGTAACCACCAATGACGAGGGATGGGCCGAGTTCAAGAGCAAGGGTCGCTCGGTTTCCGTGTGGGTACCTGTTGACTTGTAGCCCAACGTGCATTCGACACGACAACCGACTTTCAACCCGCTACTTGCGCTAAGCGGAGGAGCCTTTACACAGATTATTCCCACAACCTCACAGATGCCCCGCGGCTAAGCCGCTGCAACCTATTTACCGGCAGTTGTTTTCGTCATCCATACGGTGCAAAAAACGCTTGGCGTGGCGTTTTTTGTCAAGAATCCGCATCGTAAGAAAATGCGGGCTCGGACCAGGTTGGGAGCAGCATGACGGGGATGTCGGCGGGGGTGTTATTCCTGTGGCAACTGCGTGAGCCCTTCGGCGAATGCCTTGCTTAGCAAAGGCCATTCCAACGGCAAAACGCCCCAGTTTGACGGCAGGATAGCTCTTATAGCGTCGTTTACGATACGGCAGTAAACGCTGTAATTTGCGGAATTGCGAACTGGAGGGAAACTGTTCAACGGCGATACGATCATTCAGAACACTGAAATAGGCAACGATGCAGTCGTTGTGCTTCAACAGGTACGTTACCGCCAATAAATGATCCTGATGAAGACAAGCATCCTCGATAAGGAATTCATTAAGATCCTAATCGCGGACGATCAGGCTGCCCCACCAGTCGGCATTCGGTTCCCAGTCCGGATCAAGGAAGCGGGCGTGATTCGTTTCCAGTCGCGGCATTTCCTCGCGCTCGATCCGGCGCAGGCGCTCAGCGGCCTTGTCCGGATCGTATTCGGGGTCCGGCTCCGGGAAGCGGGCACCGGTTTCTTGCAGCCATTGGTCGAGGCAACGCCGCAATGTCGCCGCCAGATGCGCTTGCCCCGCGGCCTGATCGTGCTGCTCCCCCGGATCATTTTCCAGGTGATAGAGTTCGTCACGGCCATCCTCGTAATAGTGGATCAGTTTCCAGGGGGTGCGCTGGATGATCGAGGAGGGCTCGCCGCCCTGGTTGCCGTAATGCGGGTAATGCCAGAACAGGTCACGGCTTGCCAGTGCGGGATCCTCCTCGCCACGCAGCAAGGACGCCAGGCTCAGTCCGTCAACGGTCTGTTCCGTCGGCAGCGGCACGCCGGCCAGATCCAAGAAGGTCGGGTAGAAGTCAATGCCGCTGACCGGCACATCGCAGGTGGTGCTGGCGGGGATCTTCCCCGGCCAGGCGACATAGAAGGGCTCGCGGATGCCCCCTTCCCACTGGCGGCCCTTGCCGCCACGCAGCGGCAGCATGGAGGAGGAGTACGCATCGCCGGAGGAGACGCCGCCGTTATCGGAGGTAAAGCAGATGATCGTATCCTCCACGAGCCCCTGCGCCTCCAGCGCGTCCAGCACCATGCCGACGGCATCATCCATTGCCTCGATCATGCCGGCGTAGACCGGGCAGTCCTGCACCTGGCGCACGGGCAAGGTACGGTCCATCACGAAACGATGATCCGGCACGCCCTGTTCCTGTGCCTTGGCGCGGTATTTCGCCCAGCGTTCACGCGTCGTCTGCAGCGGGCTGTGGACGGAGTAGAAGGAAAGAAAAGCCAGGAACGGTTCCGCCTTGTGGGCGGCAATGAACTCGGCCGTTTCGCGTCCCAGCCGCAGCGGCAGCGATTCGCCGGCCGGTCCCGACGAGAGACGTGGATTTTCATAAGGCGAGAAGTAACTTTTCGGCTGCCCGGCACTCCAGCCCCCCTTGTTGACCTCGAAACCGAAGTCTTCCGGCCAGGCCCCTTTGTCACCGCAATGCCATTTGCCGGCGTAGAAGGTTCGATAGCCCGAGCGGCGCAGTGCTTCGGCGAACGTCACCTCATCGGCACGCAACCCATGCTCATAATCGGCAGGCAGCAACTTGCTGCAACGGCCCGCTTGCCGCCAGTCTGTGCCCGAGGGGGCACCGATGTAATCGGTGATACCGTGGCGCGGTGTGTATTTGCCGGTCAGGATACTGGCGCGTGACGGGCTGCAGACCTGACAGGCGGCATAACCGCGCGTGAAACGCATCCCCATCCGGGCCAGACGGTCCAGATGCGGACTCTCATAGTAGGTGCTGCCCTGGATGGCAAGGTCATTCCACCCCAGATCATCCGCCAGAATGAATACAATATTGGGTTTCTTTTTCATAAGCTTATTATTCTCTAGGTCTTGACGTCCCGCGTCCATTCCATTCCAAATATATCATCACGAAAAATATGAACGATGATATAACTCCGGCTGTTTTTCAACCTTATTATCGTTCCATACGAACAAAAGTGTGAATGGGGACACACAATCAGCGAAGCAGTGCCGCCAGATGCCAGGGGGGATCGGGTGAAGGGGACAGATCCCGGGACGTTGCATTTCAATGCTCCCTCCCTACGCGAATTCGGCATCCGCTATGCGAGGGCGTATGTGTCCTTGATGTATGCGTGAAAAAGTATAACGTATATGGAAAGGGGGGTTATGATGCGGTATTTTTTATTGGTTCTTTTGTCTATCTTGAGTTTTGCCTGTACTTCGACGCAGGATTCCATGCCGCCTGCAGCGGTGGAGGAAACTGCGGTGAATAAGGCTGAGGCTGAGGCTGTCCAGAAAGCCAGGAATCGAGACCTGATCAACCAGCATGTTGGTGAGCTGGCACGAAGTCTTGTCAGCCAGCCCGTGATGACACCACGTCCGGGGTTTTCGGGATATCTTGCGCATTTCCAGGTGTTCCGGACAACGACGAAGGATAGTCCTTATGTGGTGATTGTGGATGGTGAAGGGTACACGGCGTCAGACATGCCGCCCGAACTTCAGGATTTTGCTGACCTGAAAGGTGCGCACCCTTATGGCGGGACGTATGCATTCAGCGGCACGTATCCCGATTATTCGAGCAAGGAACGCAATGATCCCAACGCCCGTATGACGATGGAGATTCCGGGATCCGATGGTGACGGTTTGATGGCGATTGGTTATGCGGATGGGCGGGTGGTGACACTGGAGGCGCTTGATACAGCGCTGGATGATCAGGGCGTCCTCTCGATTCTCGCGGAGTGATGGAAGTCTGGTGTCGGGTGTCGGAAATCAGGACGTGACATGTGCTTGCTTAATTTGAGAGAGAGGATCAGGATACGGTTAGTGGATATCGATGAGGCCGTGACGTTTCACGCGCCCGTCCGGTATCAAAACCTGCAGGAGGTCTGGTTATGGGCAAGTCAAAAGACACAAAGAAAGACGAAAAGAAGAAGCCCCAGAAGACCATGAAAGAGAAGCGACAGGCCAAGGCAGATAAGCGTAAAGCCAAGGAGTGAATGGGGACACACAATCTATCTAAGTGAATGGGGACACACAATCTATCTAGGCCTGGACTTCGGACAGTGCTACAACCGTGGCGGAATTCCTTATCGCAATCAAGAACGAACACACGTATTGTGAGTTCTGTATGCAAACATTACTTCAAGACATCGACAGAATGCCTTTCAGCAGAAAAGGCTCCTACATAGCCTTCTCGCGTTTAAAGTCCTTTTGCTGGAAAGAACTAGAGTTTCCTGCTGGAATATGGATGCGATCCGTACATGGCGACGGAGCTTATGAGGTGATGCTATTTGAACTGATCGAGAATGGCGCGGTTGTATATGCTGACGTTGAATGCAACGCGTCAACGCTTGCGCTCACGTCGCCGAATGGTGGCTCTGTAAGAATCTGTCTTCCGTCTGAGTCTACGGTGCGCGTAAAGCTGCACGACGCGACCTTACGCATTACGGCACGCCTGTTCCGCAATCACGCCGCAATACCCGAGAATGATGGGAACTGGATCTTTCAGCTTGCATCTGCCTCTAGATCTTATCGGCTCATTCCCCTGCGGGGAGATTTATCCGTAGATGCCCCCTGGGGCGTAAAACAGTGCGACCGCATTATCGCGGAAATGTCCAGCGATGAGACAGGACAGGCCGAAATAGCGATAGAAGAGCTCACCTGGATGAAAGCAGCTCAAAAGCATGAGATTCCATTTGACACACTGGCAGATCGCGTTCAGCGGGAATATGAAGCGTTCGCACAACCTTATCTGCAGGATGCAACAGCGCAACGACAGACTTTACAGAAGGCAGCATATCTGAACTGGTCGAGTGTTGTGCATCCACATGGTTTGATCCAGCGTCCGGCAATGTTTATGAGCAAGAACTGGATGACAAACGTATGGTCGTGGGACCACGCATTTAACGCACTCGCCACGTGCATATCGGATCAGGAGCTGGCTTGGGACCAATTTATGGTGACGTTTGACCACCAGAACGCGAGTGGTCAGATTCCAGACTTCATCAATGATACCCGATTCCTCACGAACTTCGTAAAACCACCTATACACGGCTGGATATTCTCTCGCATGTTGGAATTTTGCCCCAGTATTTCATACGACCAGATGCAGGAAGCCTACGAGAAACTTTCAAAATGGACAGACTGGTGGCGACAATTCAGAACCCCGGATGCAGATGGCTTGCCTGTTTATTGGCATGGGAACGACTCAGGATGGGACAATGGCACTGTTTTTGATGTCGGGTTTCCCATAAAGAGTCCAGATCTTGCTGCGTTTCTGATATTGCAGATGGATACATTGTCATATATTGCCACCTGTCTGAGACGACAGAGCGAAGCCGAAGAATGGCAGAGGCAAGCCAGCGAACTGTTAGATGCCCTTATGACCAAACTTTGGACGGGTGAATGTTTTCAAGCCATCCATAGTGTTTCGGGAGAACCGTCCGCTGCATCAGACAGCGTCTTCCGTTGTCTACCGATCATTCTTGGGTACCGTCTTCCAGAAGAGATTTGCGACATACTGGAACGACAGATTTCCCGACACATTACAGACTGGGGGCCAGCAACAGAGCACGTTGACTCTGCCTGCTATGAGCCGAATGGATATTGGCGTGGACCTATCTGGGCGCCTCCAACCATGATTCTCGTTGATGGACTGGTACGAGCCGGGAAAAACGAAATGGCGGTGGATATCGGCAAACGATTCTGTGCGCTTTGCGTCAAGAGTGGCTTCGCAGAGAACTTCAACGCGATTACGGGAGAGCCACTGTGTGATCCTGCTTATACATGGACAAGCAGTGTCTTTCTGATTCTAAGCACCAAGTACATCCAATCCTGACCGTACGTTCAATTTGGTATGCTTATGTTACGGTTGTTTTGGACAGATTTCGCAATGGTTTTGAGGTGAATGGGGACACACAATCAGAGAAGCAGTACCGCCAGATGCCAGGTGGGCTCTTTTGTATTGAATGGCGATAGAAAATCCCGCGCACAAATCATGCACAACAGATGCACGACCCACGAACACGGACGAGACGGAGCTCAGATCGTGTGTCCCCTTGCTCCTGTGTTCCCTAAGGCTGCGCCCCAATGCCCCGGGTCATTCCCATCATATCTATTTTTTCGTAATCCGCTGGTGGCAGAAAAAGGTCATCCGACAAGGATTTTTCTTCTATTTCGGTAACTTTAAACTTG
>CAZRCN010000106.1:0-9010 GCA_964598575.1 uncultured Victivallales bacterium
CAACGTTTTACGCAGCCTACGCCCTTGACTTACCCACAGATTCTGCGGAAGACCCATTTTTTTTTGGTTTTTATGCCTGGGATGCGGCACTGCCCTGCTTATGGCGCAGGCGGTCGATAGCAACAGCCAGTACAATGATGACGCCCGTTACGATTTCCTGGATCCAGTTGGCAAGGCCGATGCCCCCCCCGAGCCAGTCCGGGAGCGGCAACTGCGAGCAGCCGTTACGGATAACGGTCATGATCAAGGCCCCCACCAGCGATCCGATCACACTGCCCTGACCGCCTGCCAGGCTGCCGCCTCCGATCACGACCGCGGCAATCACATCCAGCTCGGCGCCCATAGCCACGGTCGGGTCGCCGACCGTGAGGCGCGAAAACTGCATCATGCCCGCTAATCCCGCAAACAATCCCCCCAGCGCATATACGCACATACGCATGCGGCGCACTCGAACGCCACACAGGCGGGCTGTCGCTTCATTCGAGCCCACAGCCACGATATGCCGTCCGAATACCGTAAAGTGCAGCATGCCTGCAATGGCTAGCGCGAGCAGCAGGGTCAGCCATACCCCTGGCGGTGGTGCCCAGTGTCCGGTTGCTGCCAGCAGGCTATTGAGCCAGGTCAGCGGGGCATCAATCTTTTGCTCACCCGCTATCCCCTTGGCCGCGCCACGGATGACCAGCATCATCCCAAGCGTCACAATGAACGGCACCACCTTCAGCCGGGTCACGAGATACCCAATCATGCCGCCACATGCCAAAGCGGCCGCGATGCCGCCTGCTGCTGCAGCCAACGGCGGTGCCCCGTGCGCGAGCAGCCAGGCAATTACCACGGTGGTAAGCGCAATCGAGGACCCCACCGAAAGGTCGATCCCGCCCGAAAGGATAATAAGGGTCATGCCTAACGCAGCCATCCCGATGATGGTTGCCTGCCGCCCGATGGTTTGCAAATTTCCGATACTCCGGAAACTGGGTTCAGCCAGGATTGCCAGAATGCCCCATAGCAATACGAGGGCCAGCAGGGGGCCACAGGCGGACAGGAGATTGCGCAGGCGCGAGGGAAATATGGTTCGAAGGTTGATCATGCGGCATCCTTTCCGGTTGTTGCACATAGCAGAATCTTGTGGGCATCCCAGGCATCGACCGGTTGTGCCGGGCTAAGTTGACCCCGGTACATGACGGCAATCCGGTCGCACACCCCCAGGAGTTCGGGAATATAGCTGCTGACCAGGATCACGGCCCGGGGCGGTTGCCCCTTGGACGGATCCCCCGTGGCCAGGGCGTCAATGATATCGTACATCCGCGCCTTGCTCGCTACATCAATCCCGCGCGTCGGCTCATCCAGTAGCAGCACCTCGGCCTCATGGTGTAATAAACGCGCCATAGCCACCTTCTGCTGATTACCGCCCGAAAGTGTCTCCACGCTTTGGCCGGAATCCTGCACCCGGATACCAAGGGTCTCGATCCATGTCCGCGCTTGCTGGTGCTGGCGCGCTGGTAGAAAAAATCCCAGCTTGCCACCGAAACGCGTGAGTGTCAGGTTGTCGGCCACCGACAAGGCGACCGCGAGTCCTTCTTTCCGGCGGTCTTCACTGAGCATCCCCACCCCTTGCTTCAGGCGGATCGGCGGGGGGGCCCAGCCGGACCTGCCAGCCACCCGGATGTCCCCGGAGCATACCGGGTCCAGCCCGAAAATGCTTCGCAGCAATTCCGTACGTCCTGACCCTACCAGCCCGCCAATGCCCAGGACTTCACCCCGGCGTACCGCAAACGAAACTGGCGTATTGCGGGCCGTCGTTACCAGATCCCGGACTTCCAGCAGCGACTCGCCGGGTGCACGGCTGGAGCGCGGATACAGATTGTCCACGTTGCGCCCCGCCATATGCGTGATCATATCCGTTTCCGACAGCGCGTCGGCCTCTGCCGTATGCACCGTCTGTCCATCACGCAAGATCGTGATCCGGTGCGCTAGCGCTTTGACATCCTCCAGAATATGCGAGATGAAAACCACCGCGCACCCGGCGGCGACCAGCCGTCGTATGAACGCGAACAATCGCTGCGTATCTGCATGCGAAAGGCTACTGGTCGGTTCATCCAGCACAAGAATCCGGCAGCCTGCTGCTGCCGCCCGGGCCATCTCCACAATCTGGCGCGTTGCGGCCGGTAGATCCCGCACCAGCACATCCGGATTCAGGCTTGCATATCCCAGTTCCGCGAGCGTCTGGTGTGCAATCGTGCGCATCCGCCCCCGTTTCAAAATCCCAAACCGGGATGGTTCGGTTCCCAGGCTGATATTCTCGGCTACACTCAAATGATCTGCCAGGGCAAGTTCCTGGTAGATCATCACAATGCCCTGCTCGCGTGCATCGCGGGGATTGGCGGGCCGGAAAGGCACACCATCGAGCAGTATCTTGCCCGCATCCGGCGCTACCACGCCCGATAACAGTTTCATCAGCGTGCTCTTGCCGGCACCATTCTCGCCAACCACGGCATGGACTTCCCCAGCCCGGATCTCCAGATCCACCCCATGTAGCGCGATCGTTGCCCCATAGCGCTTTTGCATATTCGTCATCGAGAGAAGCATGCGCCATATCCTCTGTAACCGGACTTATTCCGGCTGCCCCAACAAAGTGCGTATCCGGTCTTCCTGCATGTTGGCGGGGGTTGCAATCACCGAGCCGGTATCGACCGTTTCCTCATAGGGTTCTCCCCGCAGGATGGCTACTGCCGTCTTAACCCCCAAATACCCCATTTGTACCGGATCCTGCAGAACGAGGCCATCGATGGTGCCGGCTTCCAGTGCCTCTACCAGCTTGGACGAGCTATCAAATCCGACAAATTGGACCGCCCCCGCCAATCCGCTATCCTGCAGTGCCCGCAGCATACCAAAGGTGGTGGACTCGTTTGGACAGAAGATCCCATCAATCGTCAAACCTTCCTCCGAACGCAGCGGTGCCAGCAGGTTCTCACTCGCCTGATAAGCACTTTCCGTTGTCGGTCCCGCATACTGGTTTTCACTCACCACTTCAATCTCCGGATACTGCCCTACCGCATCCAGAAAGCCCTGCTCTCGATGCATCGTGCTGGCCGATCCCTCCTGATAGCGCAAGAGAATGACGCGGCCTTTGCCCTCCAGACGTTCAGCCAGAAAGTCCCCGGCCTTGCGCCCCGCCGCCCGGTTATCCGTCGCCACGAATGCCGCATGATAATCCCCATCCAGATCGGAATCGATAATGACCAGCGGAATGCCTCTTTCCTGGGCCGTCCGGGCTGGTGCCCGCAGCGCCACATTGTCCAACGGGGCCAGTACCAGCGCATCCACCCCCAGGTTTATCATGTTCTCAACCGTTTCAATCTGGGCATTCCGGTCGTCTTCCCGCAAGGGGCCACGCCAGAGTACTCGCACGTCAAGCTCCTCCCCGGCTTGCATACCCCCCTCCTGGACCCCCTTCCAGAATTCATGGGTGGTTCCCTTGGGAATCAGCGCAATCCGCACTTGCCGCTCTTTCGGTTCCCGGCTACATGCCGCCATAAGGGCCAAGCCGCCCAATATCACCAATGCCATCAGCTTGCGTATGACCATACCCGCCTCCTTGCCTGTATCCTACCTGTCATTCAGACCGCAGACCGCAATCCCCACGTTGCCAGTTGCCCTTAAACCCTACGCCGAGTACCCCACGATGACAACCCATAAAAAAGCCGGCAGGGCGCACACCCTGCCGGCTCCGTATCGGCTCTAGGCAGATCTATCAGCTTGCCGCCGATTCCGCAAAGGCCTTGATTTCGCTCAGCCCCCCAATGTGCTTTCCATCCAGAAAGGCCTGCGGGCTCGCCGTCGTTCCGCTAATCGATTTCATCGAAAGCACCGAAACATGTTGCCCGATAATAATCTCCTCGAAGCTGATATCCTTTTCCAGTAAGAGCTGCTTGGCTTCTGCGCAGTGTCCGCATCCAATGCGCGAGAAAAGTGCCAATACCTTCGGGGTATCGCCGGGGCTGATGTGATTCAGCATCGTCTCGGCATCCGACACCTCGAACGGATCGCCCGGAACCTGGGGCTCGATGAACATCTTCTCGATCGTGCCGTTCTTCACCAGCATGGAGTAACGCCAGGAGCGATCCCCGAATCCGAGATCACTCTTATCCACCAGCATACCCATCTTTTGTGTGAACTCCCCGTTCCCATCCGGAATCAGCGTCACATGCTCCGAGTCCTGATCCTTGGCCCACTCGTTCATCACAAACGCGTCATTCACCGAAAGGCAGACAATCTCATCCACCCCTTTCTCCTTGAACGCATGTGCAAGCTGGTTATAGCCCGGTAGATGCGACGCCGAACATGTCGGAGTAAAGGCCCCGGGCAACGAAAATACGATCACCGTCCGGCCATTGAAGATATCCCGACTGTCAATGTCGACCCACTCATCCCCGCGACGCGTCCGGAACGTTACCTCCGGTACCGGTTGCCCTTCTTTATTCTCTAACTTCATGTTGTGCTCCTTTCTTACTATGGGTTGTGTTTATGGAACTGTTTGCGTAGACTGTAGGAATCCTTACAAGTTGTGTCAAGGTGACCGTGACTATGCGGATAAATATCCGCTTAGGCCGTTCAAGCAGGAGAGAGGCTTTATGGCAAAACGATATCGTAGACGGAAGGTCCGGTGGCGGAGTCACCGCCAGTTGCGGCAAATATTGTTTGCATTCGGTCTTGCGGGTGCCACGCTGGGCGTGTTGCTGTGCCTGGTGTTCAGCTACGGGCAGCAGTTCCATCTTGTGGGGATTGGGGCAGTATATCTTGCCGCTTCCGGTTTGCTGCTGGGTATCCGCGGGGTGCTGGGGCACCTCGACGAGCTGCATCGCCACCGGCGCGAAAATACCCGATCAAGGGTACCGATCAGGGAGATCTCTTGAAGCCGTCCAACATGTCACCTCTAGCCCCCTGGGCCCGTATAGCCATCGGAGTCGATACCGGGCAGGCATCCTTGCCTTCCGTTCGTGCGGTTCGCCGTCGTGGCCGTGGCCGGATGCGCTGGGAGCCGTTTGCGGCCGATGCCCGCGCATCCAGCCCCAAACAGGATACACCATGGACAGCCTGGAGCTGCGCCCTGCCGCCCGGCCCGGGCATCACGGCCTGGCTCCAGACGCCCCTGCAAGACCGCAACAAGGCCGCCCGTGTCATGGCTTCCGTGCTGGATATGCAGGTGCCGTTCCCGCTCGAGGAATGCCTGTATGCCACTACCACGCCCGTTCCTGCTTCGGATCCCGACCTCCCCGTGAAGGGAGAAGGTACGGCCGCGCTCGCCGTGGCCGTGCGCAAAAAGGATCTTGTGCAGCATCTATCCTCCCTTCAGGACCAGCAGGGCATGGATCCGCATATCCTCGACCATCAAGGCCTGGCCCTGTGGACCGGAATCCCCCCCGGTGACGCCGGTACCCTGCGTGTCATCCTGTGGCCCGCCGGGCAGAAAATGACGCTCGTCTTCGGTATGGGCACCGTCTACTGGAATGCCCGCGTCGTGGCTGCATCCGCGGAAAGTATGTTGCGCCAGATTCGGATCGTACGCAAAACGTTGGCCGGTGGGCACTGCAAACAGGCCCCGATCCAATGGTGCCTGCCCGATCTGCTGGACTCCGCTCTCAAGGATCAGCTTCTTGCAGCAGAACCAGGGTCACATCTAACGCTGCCCGATGGCAAGCACTACCTGGCGCGTACTCTCGCAGAACGAGCTCTGAGCCCCGGAGCCTATCGCTTCAATCTCCGGCGTGGCGCGCTCGCGCACCCCGGCATAGCCCGGCAGCAACAACGCCATCGCACCCGTCAGGCTGCCATCCTCGCAGCATGCGCCCTGGTGCTTGTCATCAGTACCGCCGTGTCCCACTTCTCGCGCGCCCGTATACAACGGCACCTGGAGCAGGAGATCCAGTCTCTCGCCGACAACGTCGCAGGCTTTCCGGTCCAGGCATCCGGACGCGATGCCCTCCTTATTGCGGGACGCGAGCAGGATGCCCGCACCGAAGCCCTCCGTCCCCTGCGGCAGGCCCGGCATATCCCGGCGCTTGCCGCGAATCTGACGGAAGCCGTCAAGCATGCCGGCGGCTCTATCCAGAAGCTGCAGATCGATCTGCAATCCCTGCAACTCGTCGGCACCCTGCCCCCCGATAGTACCCTACCCGCCTTTGATACCATCCTTGCTGATGCCGGATTCACCCCCCAACCGCCGCGCATCGAGGAACAGCCGGAAGGCCTGCGCTTCCAACTGGAGGCCACGACCCCGCAACCGGAGGAGCTGCCATGAAACGAACCCCCTCCCACGCGGCGTTTCTATTCTGGGGTAGCCTCATACTCTGGTGCCTCGCATGCGCCTGGACCGCTTGGAACCTCCACCAGGAGCGCACCTGGCGTAAGAGCTTGTCCCGCACACAGGCCATCCATCAGGAATTGAAAACCTTGCAGAACCAGAAAACCCAACGACTGCAGGCGTGGTTGCCAACGGAGGAGACAACGATCGGCGTCGATGCGGCCGTGCGTGCCCGTATCGGGGACTGGTCACAGGCAACCGTTACCTATCGTGAACCCGTGTTCGCGGCCGATATCCGCCTGCTGCAGGCACAGGTGCAGTGGGAAGCCGTTGCGTTTCCCGATGTCCTGCAGCAACTAGCCAGTCTGCAGCGCCTCCCCGTCCGCATCACGAGCCTGACCCTCGAACCACAGGACGAAACCGAGGCCCGTGGCCATGTAAGCATGACATTGGCCTGGATCGAAACCCCGTAACCGGAAAGAGACGCACCCTATGGCAGAATCCCCGACATCCGTGGCCGATATCCTAACCCTCGGGTCCCGCTACCTGCAGGAACAAGGCATCGCGCAGCCGCACCTCCTGTGCGAGATGCTGCTGGCCTGCCTGCTACAGGTACCGCGCCTCCAGTTGGCGCTGATGCACGACCAGCAACTGCGTCCGGCCCATCTCGAAGCCATGCGGCGTGGCCTCAAACGCTTGCGCCAGGGCGAGCCCATCCAGTATGTCCTCGGCGAAACCGGCTTCATGGACCATGTCTTCAAAACGGATCGCCGCGCCCTCATTCCCCGACCCGAAACCGAAGAGTTGGTTCGCACCGTGCTCAACGATGCCGGGCTTTGGCAAAAACCGGATCTGGCCATTGCCGATGTCGGCACCGGTACCGGCTGTATCGCCTTGAGCCTCGCTGCCAAATATCCCCAAGCAAAATATTTGGCCGTGGACCCCAGCGCGGATGCCATCAGCCTCGCCCGCGAAAATGCCGAACGCCTCCAGCTCACCGAGGCCGTCCTCTTCTTTTGCGGCTACCTCGAAGATGTGGCCGAAGCCGAGATGTTCGATGCCATCATCGCCAATCTCCCCTACATCGATAGCACCGACATGGACACCTTGCCCGATAATGTCCGCAACCACGAGCCCCATCAAGCCCTCGATGGCGGCAAGGACGGTCTCGAATGTATTGCCACCCTCATTGCCGATGCCACCATCCTCCTCAAGGCCCACGGGAAAATTTTTCTCGAAATCGGGGAAAAGCAGGGTAGGGTAGTACGAGATCTTTTGCAGCAAGCCGGCTTTTCGGATATCCGCATCCTGCAAGATACCAATCAACGCGATCGCATAGCCTGCGGCGTATTACGGATGTAAACCATCCTCCCATGCATGCACCAGATCATGCCGGTAGGGTTTCAGCGTAGGAGCAACAGCGTCTCCACAACCCTACCCACTCCCATGCGCACACACGTTGGAAGTGGAGGCGCGTCAGGCATGCGCGTTCATTACGAACGTGTAACACGCTCGGTATATCACCCGCGCCAGTTCCTGCCGCGATGTGTAACACCACATCAACGCCAGAAACAGGACAACGTGACATAGAAAACTAGCCATTCGCCCATACATAACATGTCGTCGGCACATCCGTTTATGGGCTGCCCGGTTCATCTCAATTACTTGAATTGCTGTCATCGCTCTCTCCCGCATCTAATAGGTTTGCTGATTCTTACGTTCTGCTTATGATTTATGTCGCAGCAACCATGCCAACTGCCTGAAACGCCAACTCGAAGCACAGATACTCCCAATATTTTCGCATATATAAGAAAAACAGCCGCATCCCGCAAAAATGCGCCTCTCAGCTATGAGAATAGCTTCGTGCCAAGACACCCCCCGACACAATATCTTTACCAAAAAAATCCCCAAACCCCCTGTGCCCAGACAATGATCTTGGCAGACATGACCGATTTATAGCCTGCCATCCCGCGCGAAGGCGTCCGATTGCAAAAAAATATCTAAAAAAATGTCCCACAGGGCTTGACGTACCAGCCCATAGACCTTACAGTGGTGGGCCAGTCAAAAAAGCTATATCAGTGCGGGGTGGAGCAGTCTGGTAGCTCGTCAGGCTCATAACCTGAAGGTCGTTGGTTCAAATCCAACCCCCGCTACCATTTTGAAAGTCTAATTTCTTCGGAAGTTAGGCTATTTTTTTTGCCCTAATTCCTTAGTAAAAGGGAAGATTTTCGGGATTAGTCCGAAATTCTTCCCGATTTAGCCGTTTTTAGCCATTTATGTAATCCGGATGATTCGCCGGATGATTTGACACTTATGAATACCCTCTTTCCCTCCGTCTTCCTCAGGAAGCAAATCCCTAAACTGACGAATATATCCAGCTAGATGTCAATAATTGCATTAATAGAAGAAAAATTAACACTTATTGGGTAAATAATTGCAGAAAGAAGAGGGTTGTTATGATTATAAAAATCAATAACGTGTTTTACGCTATATATCAAGAGAAGCAATCAAAGTTATATTACGCAGATGTTGACCAAAGACCTTGTGCTGGGAAAACCAAACATGAAGTCGTTGTTAGATTGAAAGCAAGATATAGTGATGTATTTATATATACATAGTTATAACCGCAGGTTGTCGTCATGAATAGATTTTGGCGAGGGTGCAGGCGATGAAAGTGGGTGACCGGTCAGAATTTCAATTAATGGGGCTTGT
>CAZRCN010000107.1:0-2721 GCA_964598575.1 uncultured Victivallales bacterium
GTGAATTTAACTTTTTTGGACTTGGTTCTTTTATTTTCTCTGCAATTCGTGACTTGTTTGTTCATTCTGGCTGCGTTCGTGATCGGGGCGTTTGTGGTGTACCGGACCAAACGGGAACCGCACGACTCGTTCATTGGCTCTGTCCGGGAACAAGCCGGCGACGCCGGCCAGGTTGAGGATATATATGGCCCTGAGATGCGGGGCCCGAACTATATTGATGATGAGTATTTGCCGCCCGATGGTGGCAATGTCGATCATATTTTGTATGGGACGCAAGAGCGGCAAAGTCAGTTTATGAAGGATTTGCAGAAGGATTTGCAAAACAAGGGGAGTGAGTGATGGATGTGATTTGTCCCGGCTGCGGCGGGGTCTACCACGAAACGACAAAGCATTATGACGCGAACCGGCCGGCGACCGGCAAGATGTTTCGCTTGAAGTATCCGTATGGGCCGGGCGGGTATAATTGGTCCACATTCCCGCAGGATCCGGCTGTGCGCTTTGCTGATCTGGAGTGCCCGCAGTGTGGGTCGTGCTATGTCGGGCCTGACGGGCGGGTGAAGAAGTTGATTCCTGACACACCTGACACACCTGACACAGAGGAGGAGACGCTTGAACAAGGGCCAGAAAAACAAGAAGAAGCGGAAGATAAAAAAGTTAAAAAGAGAGCGCCGCGAAAGGCGCGAGGTAAAAAATGATATCTACCAAATCCGGGGACACGACACTGGGGAGCCGGGTGGTTAGCTCGATGCTGGGAAAACCTAGAGCGCCGAGCGTGAAGGCTCAGAACCCGCCAACGATGCGGGAGAAGGGCTGGAATTTACAGAACCTGCCCCCTGAGGGTCATCCGGATGTGGGGGCATACTTCTACAAGCTTTACGAGGACGGGCTGCGTGAGCGCAATCGCTTGGATCTGCCCAGCAGATGGATGGCATACTATCAGCTTTTCCGGGGGAACCACTGGAGCGACATGCGCTCGCTTCTGTCTTTCAAGTCCAAGTCACGCCTGTCTATTGGGCTGCTTCATGCCAACATCACTCGCACTGTGGCCAATATTACGGCCAGGGCGCCGGTATCCGAGGTCGTGACTGCCGACGGGATCGAGGACGAGTCGGACCGGATTTTGTCCGAGAAGATGCGGATCTGGAACTCCCGGGAAGAGCAGCAACTCTCCCTGGCCAAGTCGGTTCTCAACCAGGAAGTGTACGGCATAACTATCGAGAAGGCGGTCTTTGATCCGGATACCCGGCAAGGCCGCACGATTCCTTTGGATCCGTTCTCTTTTATTCCGCCCCCGGGGTACTATGAACGACTCAACGATATGCCGTACATGATGCACGTCTATCCTATGCCGGTTGAGGACGTGGAGGCCAAGTTTGGTGTGGACGGCGTTGTGGAGTCGGACGAGATTTACTCGGTGCTGGGCGAGGAGCGGGAGGAGGAGACGGTTCGTTCCGGGACCAGGGCCGGATCGGCCAACTATCCGGGCAACTATGTGCCGACCTCGCACCCCCAACCCACGGATTCGCTTCGCATTCGCCGCGCTCTGGTCATTGAGGTTTGGATTCGGGATTACTCGACTGAAGTGCGCTACACGGCTGAGGAGTCTGTGCATCCGGAGACCGGCGAGCCGATTCAGGTGTTGGTCGAGAATGAGGTTCCCAAGTATCCGGGCGGCATCCGGGTGGTGACGTTTACCAATTACGGGCACCTGATCCTGGCTGACCAGAAGAACCCGAACGTGAACCACGGCATGCCCATGGAATGGGTGCAAAATACCTATCTTTTCAACCACTTCCCGTTTTTCAAGGCCAACTCCTACGAGGATACCAGCTCGATATGGGGCTATCCCATGGCCGAGACGGTGGGTGACGTGAATCTGGAGATCGATCGTTTGTGGTCGGCTATCACGAACTATATCCAGATGGCCATGTATCCGCCGCTGATCTTGCCCCAGGATACGAAGGTATCCAAGTCCAAGATCAGGTACTTGCCTCGTTTGGTGATCCAGCCGACTTCCACGCAGACCTCTCAGGGAATCCGTTGGCTGGACATGCCCACGCCGCCTTCATGGATGTTTGAGTCTTTATCCACCCTGGTCAGCTTTTTTGACCGGGTTTCGCAGATCGAGGATGCGGATCGTGGCCAGGCCCCGGGCTCGGTTATCGCCGCTTCGGCCATTCAGATGCTGCAAGAAAGGGGCGCGGTGCTCATCAGGGCCAAGATCCGGGCTGTGGATTACCTTGTACGCGAGCGCGGCCGTTGTTTTATCAGCTTTTACCAGAACTTCGGCGTGGAGCCGGAGATCGTCGAGACTTCTGCTGGGCCGACTCAAGCTATTGGCACACAGTTTATCAATCGCAAGTTCGAGTACATCGTCGAGTCAGGCTCTACAGTGGCCAGGACTTCCAGCCAGATCAAGCAGGAAGCTGTCGAGCTGTATAAGCTCCAGGCCATTGACCGCCAGGCTCTACTCCAGCAGGTCAACTTCCCCAACTGGAAGCGGATCGTGGAGCGCATGGGCGAGTCGCAACTCCAGGCTGCGCTTCAGATTCTCATCCAGGCCGGGTTGCCGGAGGAAGTGGCCAGGGAGCTTTATAATACGCTGATCCAGGACCAGGGCGGCCCGGGAGATGCGAGCCAGAACAACTCCGCAAGTGGCGGGGTGGGCCAGGCCGGCGCTCCGGCCGAGGCCGGGACGCCGAAAGCTGAGCAGGGACAGAA
>CAZRCN010000107.1:2821-5277 GCA_964598575.1 uncultured Victivallales bacterium
AAAATAATATTGTGCAAAGGGGTTGACTTTAATTTTGACGCTTACGATGATACCTTTAAGTATCGGAGGGGATATGGCAGTTGAAGCAGTACAGAAAGACACGGTTCCAGTCAGTCATTCCGAGCCCAAGCAGGCTCCGTCCGGAGCGCCTGCGCCTGAAGCTCAGACGCAGGAGGGCGCGGTAAAGACTGAAGAGGGGAAGACAGCTCAAGCTCAGCCTGAGGAAGGCGCTCCTGCGGAAAGCTCGCAAACCGGGCAGGAGGCACAGCCGGAATCGGAACAAAAAGCGGAGCTTTCTCCGGAGGAACGCATCGCTGCGGCCATCGAGCAACGTCTCCAGGCCAAGGCGCAGACGGAGCAGGCCACGGCTGAAGGACCGGAAGATGTTGACTTTGAGACTCAGCTGACTCAGCAGAAGGAGCAGGCTCAGACTCAGGCCAGTGAACAGCTCAAACAGATCGACGAGCAGAAGACAAAGCTGTCTGAGCAGCTGGAGAACGGCGACATTGAGCTGAACAAGTACCTGGCTGAGAACGAGAAGCTTACCCAACAGCGCTACGATACGCAGCGCGAGGCTGATAAGCAGATGTTGTCTATCGACAACCAGTTATCTCAGCATCAGCGGGACTTGCAGAATCAAATCCGGTCGGCCCGGGAGGCTTATATTCAGCAGAATCCTGATTTTGCTGAGATGTATGAGTCCGGGCAGATAAGCGAAGCTTTGCGTGATCCGCAAGTCCGCAATGTCATGGGGGATAACCCTGCGGCCGTGCATCAATACTTGCGGGCTTCCAACCTGAGCAAGGAGAACGAGTCGTTACGGCAGCAGCTTGCCCAGTTACAGGAGCAGCAGCAAAGCGCGATCAAGCAGTCTGCGGCCAACCCCAGCGCCAAAGTCGGGACACAGACCGGCGGGGCGCATCCCACTCAAACCACACAGCAATCGCCAAACAGTACAGGCGAGGACCCCATGGTGGCCGCACTTCGCGCTGCCAGGGCCGGCGCCAGTGCTGCCCAATAAACGGAGGGGCTTATGGCTACCGAATTAAATCTCAATGAACTTCAAGCCGCGACTGATTATTACATCAAGAATGAGCAGCCTGAAGACATCTACTTCACCTCCAACGTGCTCCTGTTCAAGCTCCTGTCTTTGGGCAAGACCTATCCGGGCGGGAAGAAAATCCAGGTCAACCTGGAATACGACATGACCCACGCTGGGGCGTATGGGCCGAAATCGGAAATGCCGATTTCCAAGAAAGAAATCATCAATGCCGCGTTCTTCGAGTACGCTGCGTACTACGCAACGCTGACCATGGACATGGACGATGATCTGATCAACTCCGGTGAGACGGCCATCGTTGATTTGCTCCGGGCCAAGCTGAAAAACGCCGAGAAGTCGATCCGCAAGGTCATGGCCTCGCAGATTTACGACAAGCGGGCCACCAGCCTGGCCGCCAGCACCGATCCCAACGCCCGGCCTTTCAATGGGCTTGGTGATCTGTTCAATACCACAAGCTCTGACGAGTACGGTGAGATCAGTGAGGATCAGATGAGCCTCTGGGCTCCGAACGTGGTCACTTCTGCCAAGACCATGGGCTTTGAGTTCATGCAGGAGATCCGGCGTGAAGCTTCCATTGACAACGGCAATGAAGGCAAGCCGGACCTGTATATTACTACTCAAGCCTTGCAGGACGCTTTTGAGCGGACCTTGCAGGTCCAGGCCAGGTACTCGGACAAGAAGCTCTTGGATGTCGGCTTTGACAACATTCTGTTCAAGGGCGCACCGATCGTCGATGATGATAAGTGTGATGCTGGGTATGTCTATGGTCTGAACACTCAGTTCCTGGATGTTTTGACCCATACCAAGCGGAACTTCACCAAGCCTGAATGGAAGAGCCCGATCCGGCAGCCGGATACCGCCACTGCGAATATTCGCTGGGCCGGCAACCTGGTTTGTAAAAACCGCAAGGCTCATGTCCTGGCCAACGACGTCAGTGAACCGGCCTAATTTTTTGGTCTTCACTGATACCTAAAAGTATCGCCGCCTCGTGATCCGGGGCGGCGAAGAAGCGAGGCGCTTATGAGCGATCAAGTTGTATTGGTCGGAGGAAATCAGGCGACCAAACCGCTGTCCGAGTTTTCTATGACCGAGTCGGCGGTTGAGAGCGACACTGATGGAGTCCTGACCGGAGTTGGGATCGACGACGGGACCAACGCGCCGTCCGCTGCCGATGCGACCGGCACGAAAGGCGATGTGGTTATTACGGACAGCTATATTTATGTCTGTACGGCTACTGATACCTGGAAGCGGGCTGCCCTGGATACCTGGACATAATCAAACTTAACCGTCCTACATGGAGGCTTTAAGCCATGATGGAAAAAATATACCTGCAAATCCCGGGGACCGATTCCAGCGTGAAGTACCACGTCCCCTTTGTCGATGAGTGCCGGCTGGT
>CAZRCN010000107.1:5377-8846 GCA_964598575.1 uncultured Victivallales bacterium
ATCTGCCTGGTTGTGGATCCGTTCGTCATTGGTGCCCGCACAGGATTCTAAGCTTATGCAAATAAGCGAGATTCTTGATCACGCGGTGCGCAAGATTCAGGACTCCTCATATTCGAGGAGTCCTGATCTGCTTGGCTTTGCGAACATGGGCCTGGGCGAGATCGCAACCGAGATCGTGCTGCCGTCTCTTCTGACTTATTCCGAGGTTGAGTGTACGGCCGATGGGTTTCAGATTGCGATGCCGGATGACTTCTATGCGCATCTGCGGTTCGCCCACAACGTGACCAAAGAGCATCGGGTTCGGCTCTATTATAATCTGAGCATTTTCCTAGAGCGCTTTTCCGGCCTTGACCACAGCGGCAACGTGGATGCTGTCTGCGAGCATGGTGGCAAGCTGTATTATCAGCGGGTGCCGTCCAGCACGCAGAACGTGCGGTTGTGGTACGCCAAGCCGCCTACGCTCTTCACTGCGGACAACTCGGACGAGCCGGACTTTCTGCCCAAGCATCTGCATGGTCCGCTTCTCATCAATTATGTAGCCATGAAAGCCTTTGAAGAGATCGAGGACGAGAAATCTCAGCCCAACTTTTCAAAGTATTTCAATCTGTACTCCAAGGCCAAGGCGTCACTTATCAACTTTGTGGGATTACCGGATGAGGGGCCTGAGTTCGTTCCGGATCATAGCGGGATTATCCTTAGTGATGAGCTTGGAGGCATCTGATGAGCGACTATGTGCCTCTTTTTCGTGGGGCCTTGGGACTCAACATGCGGGCCGACCCGGCCCGTCTGCGCCAGGACCCCAAGACCGGCATGTGCGAACTGGCCGAGGCGGTCAATGTCGATGTAACGGATAGTTACCGCGTCTCACGCAGGCCTGGACGGCTCTCTACATCCATCACCCTGTCCGCGCACTCTCTGTTCGCCGCCCTGGGCACCGTCCTTTTTGTTTCCGGAGATACGCTCTATCGCATGGACTCGGAAAGCGAAGTTACGGCTTTGCGTACCGGCCTCACTCCTGATGCCCGGATGAGCTTCACCGACGTTTACAGCCTGATTTACTTCTCCAACGGGTATGAGACAGGCGTGTATGACACGGTGAACACAGAGATATCCGCTTGGGAGGCAGGCCAGTATATCGGTCCTTCGACAACCCGTACATTCGATGACCCGCCAGCCGGCCACATCATCGAGCACTTCAATGGCCGGATCTATATCGCTCAGGACAGCTTGCTGTGGTGGACAGAGCCCTTTGGCTACAACTGGGTGGATCATTCTCAGAATCTGATCGTCCTTCCTTCACGGATCACTATGGTCCGGGGAGTAACTGATGGCCTCTATGTTTCCACATTGCATGAAACTTACTTTCTGGCCGGAGCAGGTCCGGAGGTTTTCGCGCAACGCAAGGTGGCCAGCTATCCGGTCATCGAAGGTACGGATGTGATCTGCCACGCGGATGATCTGGGCGAGGACGTGGGCATGTCCGGAGTGCAGGGGGTTATGGCCACGGCCAGGGACGGGATCTGCTTCATGGGGCCGGAGGGGACGTTCATCAATTTGAGCAAACGCAAGCTGTATTTCCCGGTGCAGTCTATCGGGACAGCATATATATACCGGGGCAAGTACGTTGTAGTTATGGAATAAATACAAGAGGTTAGAGATATGACTTTACGAAGATCAATGGGGATGCGCGATTTCCTGCTGGATGAGGGCTCTTATAAAGACGCTCTGGACTACGGGTTTTTGCGCATTTTTTCCGGCACGCAACCATCGTCTGCAAACGATCCAGAAAGCGGGGATCTGCTTATGGAGATATCGGAGCAGATGCCGGCCACTTATGTGGCGAATAACGAATTTACCGTCTCAGGTGATCAAACCACGATCTTCGCGGATGGCCGCACACTCCGGGCTAACGTAGGCATGTCCGCCACTTATGGCTCAAGCAGCACGCTGATCCTTTCTGGGGATAAAACTACGACCTTTGCCGAGGATGTAAGCTTCAAGGCGGACTGCGGCGCGGATGGCACGAAGGTCTGCACCGTGGCCAGCTCCAGCTACGACTCTGATTCCGGCAATACAACAGTCACAACCAATGAATCGACCCTCACTTCCAACCTGGATCGAGTGACCTGGCTGGAAACCATCACAGTGGCCAGCTCCAGCTATTCGGATCCCAGCACTACGGTGACGATCGACGAGACGGTACTCACAGATGATCTTTCCACGGTGCGGTATGGCATCCGCCTGGGCGACGCTGCGGACGGTGCGATCCAAAAGGCCGCTGAGGCCACGCTCAAGGGCGAGGGCAAAAAGACAGGGACCGGCGGATATTTTCGGCTCTACTCCAATGATCTGGAGACCGGCGGCGGCACGTCTCCGGTGTGTGTGGATGGCAGCTTTGGTTCCAGCGGGGATCTTCGGGCCGTATCTACCTCTGTCGAGGCCGGCGCTGAGAGCAGCATCTCAACTTTCAAACTTGCGGTTCCCGCGTAAGGGGAGACTATTATGGGTAGTATTTCTGATTACGGCGAAAATGCGCTTGTCGGGCATGTGTGCGGTTCTGCATATACGCCCGAGGCTACAGTGTATTTGACGCTTTCCACAGCCGACCCGACCGATGACGCTAGCGGCCTGGCTGAACCTGACGACACGGCATACGCCAGGCAGTCGATAAGCTTTGACGCTGCTGCGTCCCGGAAGGTTGTGCAGGCTGCGGATGTGTCGTTTCCGACATTTAACGGTGACGGTGCGGGGGGTGATGTCTCACACTGGGCGATTATGGATGCGGAAACCGGCGGCGACATGCTGGCCCACGGCTCCATGTCTCAGTCCTTCTCAATTATTGAGGGTTTGGAAGTTGTTATTGCTGCCGGCGAGGTCGAGGTAGAGATTACCTCCGTGTCCGGCTACGGCTTTGTCGATTACCTGGTTCACAATCTGCTGGACCTTATGTTCCGCGACCAGAGTTTTGCACAACCGGATACCTATATTGCTCTGTGTACGGCGACTGTGTCGAATTCAGACACTTCGATCACAGAGGAAGGCGGCTCTGGCTACAGCCGTGTGCAGCTCAACAAGGCGGGCGGCTCTTCTCCGGCCTGGTCCTCTGTATCAGACGGCGCTACGGACAACGCAGATGAAGTTTCCTGGACTCCGAGCGCTGATGATTGGACTGAGGTTGTGGCTATGGCCATTTTAGATGCGGCCACGGATGGCAACCTTCTGGCTTTTGACAATGACAATGTTGTAAACCAGACCCCTGGAGACGGTGAGACGACCAAGTTCTCCGCTGGGGCGCTATCGCTTTCTCTGAGCTGACACTGGCCCCGCTCAGGCGGGGCTTTTCTTTATGGGGCACAACCATGAAAGATCAAATAAAAGAAATCATAGCTAAAGAAGTTGGCTTGGAGTTATCAGAGATTGCAGATGATGTCTTAATGCAGGATCTGCCCGAGATGGACAGTCTTACATT